>JAMOPP010000091.1 GCA_027064405.1 Desulfurellales bacterium | reverse complement strand
GAAAAAGAATTCGGTAGCGATGTTCTATTCCTTGTTGTTTCACTGACGAAGATAGGCAAAATTGAGTATAAAAGCAAAGAAGAGAAGCAGGCTGATAATTTTCGTAAAATGATTGTTGCCATGGCAAGAGATTTAAGGGTTATCCTGATAAAACTTGCCGACAGACTGCATAATATGAGAACTATATGTTACTTAAATAAGGAAAGGCAGCTTAGGATAGCTCGTGAAACTATGGATGTTTATGCTCCGATAGCTCATAGGCTCGGTATGTATGCCGTGAAGTCCGAGTTAGAAGATTTGAGCTTCAAATACCTGCACCCTGAAGAATATAAAAATCTGAAAAAAAAGGTAGAAAGGGATTTAGAGAAAAAACTTGAAATTATCAGTTTTATAGAATCAAAAATAAAGCAGGATATGAAGGAAGCAGGCATAAAATGTGAAGTGCACGGCAGAATTAAACATCTATACAGCATTTACAGCAAGATGAAGAGAAACAAAGTGGACTTTGAAAGTATATACGATTTAATGGCTTTAAGAATAATTACGGAGAGTGAAAAGGATTGTTATGCGGCTCTTGGTACAATACATAAATACTACAAGCCTCTTCCGGGTAGATTCAAAGATTATATTGCCATACCAAAACAGAATATGTATCAATCTTTACACACTACAATTTTCGGACCAAGCGATGTTGTTATAGAGATTCAAATAAGAACGAAGAAAATGCACGAAATAGCGGAAGAGGGAATTGCGGCGCACTATAGATATAAAGAGGGCTCTGTTTATATTAGTAAATACGATAAGCAGTTTTTGTGGCTTAGACATCTTTTAAAATGGCAAAAAGAGGTTAATGATCCGAGAGAATTTTTAAATACAGTAAGGGTGGATTTATTTAGGGGCGAGGTTTATGTGTTTACGCCAACCGGGGATTTGAAAATTCTTCCGAGGGGTTCAACACCTGTTGATTTTGCTTATGCAATACATACAGAAGTTGGGAACAGTTGCGTTGGTGCGAAAATAAACGGAAAAATGGTGCCGTTAAGAACTCAGCTCTCAAATGGAGATATAGTTGAAATACATACTCGAAGTAATCATACGCCGTCGAGAGATTGGCTTAGCTTCGTAGTAACGAGTAAAGCCAAAGGTAAAATTAGGCAAAAAGTTAGAGAAAGGGAAAAGAAAGAGGCTGCTGAAATAGGTAAAGGGATGCTTGCAAGGGAGCTGCTGAGGGCGAATCATTCTTTGCAGGAGTTTTTAAAAGAAGAGAACTTTGAAAGCGTTATGAACTATTTTGGAGCCAACACAAAAGATGAATTGTTTCAAAGGATAGGTTTTTTAAAGGTCCACGCATCGTCGGTTATAGATAGGATGTATCCGGGAAACAGAAAAAAACAGGTTAAAACGGTAGAGAAGGAAAGTGTATATAAAATAAATGTTGATGGAATTGATAATGTGGTATTTAAGCTTGCAAAATGCTGCAATCCGGTTTATGGAGATGATGTTGTAGGCTATGTTACGAAGGGGCGAGGCGTCATTATACACAGGATTGATTGCGAAAATGTACAAAAAATAGGCTACGATTCGGATAGACTCATAGATGTAGAGTGGGAGCATGGCGATAAAAGACTTCCTGTAAATTTAAAAATTTTGGTTATGGATAAGATAGGTGTTTTAGCTACAATAACGGATAAAATTTCAAAACTTCATATAAATACTAAAGACATTAAAATTAAATATCTTAACGAAGAGGAGAAAAAGGTTTTGATTTCAGTTCAACTTGAGGTAAAAGATAAGACGGAAATAGATAGGTTGATAGATAGTTTAAAAAAAGAAGAGAATATTTTAAAAATAGATAGAAGTAAAACTTATAAGTAGGCGGTGTTTATGTTTAAGGCTTTTATGAGTTATTTTTCAAGTGATTTAGCTATTGATTTGGGAACTGCTAATACGCTTGTGTATGTTAAGGGAAGAGGTATTATTTTAAATGAACCAAGTGTTGTTGCTGTTAAAAAGGATTCTAAGGGTGGCAAAAAAGTTTTGAGTATCGGAAAAGAAGCGAAGGAGATGGTAGGTAGAACCCCGAGCAACATAGAGGCGATTAAGCCGTTAAAAGACGGTGTCATAGCTGATTTTGAAGTAAATGAAAGAATGCTTAGATATTTTATTAAAAAATCCAAAAGTAAAACGAGTATTTTTAAGCCGAGAATTATTATAGCCGTACCGTATGGTATTACGCAGGTTGAAAAAAAGGCTGTAAAAGAGTCTGCTCTTGATGCCGGTGCAAGACAGGTTTATCTTGTAGAAGAGCCTATGGCTGCTGCGATAGGCTCAGGTTTACCCGTTCAGGATGCTATGGGAAGTATGATTGTGGATATAGGAGGAGGAACTACTGAAGTTGCCGTTATATCCTTGGGCGGAATAGTTCATAGTGTTTCTGTAAGGGTTGGTGGAAACAGAATGGATACTGCAATTGTAAATTATATCAAGAAAAAATACAGTGTTTTGGTTGGTGAAACTACCGCTGAAAAGATAAAGATAGATTACGGTAGCGTTTTTGCCTTTGAAGACGAAGAGGAGGACTCAAAAAAAATTTCAATAAAGGGTATAGATTTAATAACGGGAGTACCAACTTCTATTGAAATGTCCCTTTTGGAAATTAGAGAGGCTTTGAAGGAACCTGTCAATATAATATCTTCTTCCGTTAAAGATGCCTTGGAAAAAACGCCACCTGAGCTTGCAAGTGACATAGTTGATAACGGTATAATGTTGACGGGAGGCGGAGCACTGCTTAAGGGTCTTGATAAATTACTTCAGAAAGAAACCGGTCTTCGTGTTGCTATTTATGATGATGCGCTTTTTGCGGTTGTTAATGGCGTCGGTATGATTCTTGACAATATTGACCTTCTTGGAGAAATTGTAATGGAATAGTTTATGAAATTTGTTGTTTTTTATATAATAGCCGCCGTTTTTTTGAGTTTTTTTTCATATACATATAATTTTGTTGTGAAAGAGGTAAATAGAACCGTTTTAAATTATGCGGTGGCGGTAAGTTCACCCGTGAACAATGTTTTAATAGGCATTAAGGATGGTGTTTCGCGCTACCTTATGCTTGTTGGAGTTGAAGAAGAAAATAGGCTTTTGAAAAAAGAGGTTGCCACACTAAAAATTAAAAGTGGATATTTATGCAACGAAAAATCGGTTAAAAATAAAAAACTTGCAGGTTATAAGCTTATAAAATCTAAGTTTGGATTTAAGAGTAATCTGCAGATTAGCTATATAGTTTTAAAGCCTAATAAGAAATTAAATTTAGATAGGAATAATTGTTTTATACTGTCTGACAATTTGAATTTGATTGGCTCTATTGAAAAAAAACAGCGGGATTTTTATCTTGCAAAAACTGTTTTTAATAGTGATTTTGTGGTTGATGTATACATAAAATCGGATAATGCTACATACAGGGCGTTGCTTATTGGTGATATGTATAAGCCGAAAGCCGAATTTTTAGACCCTAATGTTAGTATTGATGCAGGTTCGCCTGTATATACCAGTGGAGAATTTGGAATTTATCCTAAAAATATTTTTATAGGGCGTGTGAATAAGGTAAAAATGGTAAATTCATACTACAAGGTAGCCTACATAGATGTAGATAAAGGTTTTTTTAACAGTTACGATATGTTTGTGATATGCAAAAAAAAGCAGTGATTTTTATAGTTAATATTTTTATAATTTTCGTTATAAGTTCTATGTTTTCCGAGATTATTAACTTTGTATATATAACCCCTTACATACTGCCATTTCTGTTTTTTGTATCTGTATTGTCTTATGGTTTTTTTGATGATAAATACGGTATGCATCTTGCATTTTTGTATGGTTTCTTGTCGGATATAGTAATGATGAATAAAATATTTGTATTTAGTGCTCTTTTTCCATCTGCAATTTTTATTATAGGGTATCTTAGCAAGAAATATCGTATTCCCAAAGGCATCATATTTACCGCATTTATACTGATTTATATAACATATATTTCTTTACTTCAAATGATACCTTTTGCCTTAATTCTGTTTTTATTTATATTTATTTATCTTTTCTATCTTTTATTAAATCTTATTTTTAAACTTTTTATGCATAAAAAAGAGTATGTCTAAAAGAGATAGGTATATATATAACTCTCAAGATTTTATAAACAATCTGAAATATCTATATATTCTCATAGTAATGTCCGTATTAATTATTATTTTGCGTCTTGTCTATCTACAGGTTGTGAAATATCAATATTTTTTATCATCTGCAAAGAGGAATTACATAAGATTGATAGATTTAATCCCTGCAAGGGGCTATATAAAGACTAAAGACGGAGCAATCTATGCTAAAAATACGCCTACTTTTTCAGTTTTTTTACTAAAGAGCAAAAAGGTAAAAGAAAGAGATATAAAAACTTTGTCGTTAATCTTAAAATTAAAAGAAAAATATATTAAATCTAAAATGCATCTGGCTTTGTATAATCAGTCAATACTATTAAAGTCAAGTATATCAAGAAGGGAAGTTTATAATCTTTTAAATAGTGAATCTCTTAAATCTCTGATTAATATTGAGGTAACGCCAAAAAGGGTATATCCGAACAATGCCGTCGAATATGCAAATATTGTAGGTTATCTAAGCGAGGTTTCCAAGCAAGATTTTTTGAAAAATTACAGATATCATATAGATGAATTGATTGGAAGAAAGGGTATAGAGAAAAAATATAATGATCTGCTCCGCGGAGAATGGGGATATAAAGAGATTGAAGCAAAATCCAACGGAGAGGTGGTTAAAGTTTTATCTAAAATACCTCCAAAAAAGGGTAAAGATATCACACTTAGTATAGATTCGCGTCTTCAGTCTTATATTTATAATATTTTTAAGAAAAACAATTTACAGGGTTCTATAATTGTAATGAAAACGGACGGACATATATTGGGTATTGCTAATTCAAAATCCTTTAATCCTAACTATTTTATTAACGGTATGAGCTCAAAGGTGTGGAATATGCTTAAGAAAAAAAATAAGATGAATCTTTTTGATATGTCGCTTCAAGGTTCCTATCCCCCGGGTTCTTTAATTAAGCCGTTTGTTGCTTTATCCGCTTTGAAAGAAGGAATTATCAAGCCGGATACTGTTGTTGAATGTCCATACTCAATTCAAATAGGGAAAAATCTATACAGAGACTGGAAACCCGGAGGTTTTGGAAAAATAAATCTTCAAAGGGCTATAGAAAGTTCTTCCGATGTATTTTTTTATCAACTTGGAATGAAACTTGGCATAGATAAATTACGCCTTTACTTGTCTCAATTTGGATTTGGACGAAGACCGAAATTGTTTGATTATTGTGCTAAGGGCAATCTTCCTTCAAAAATATGGAAATATAGGAAATTAAAAACAAGCTGGTATGTAGGAGATACCATATCAACATCAATAGGGCAGGGGTTTTTTCTATCCACACCTCTTCAGGTTGCTTTAGCTTTTAATATGATAGCGAATAACGGCATAGGCTATAAACCTACACTAATTAATGGCAAACAGAAAAAAGTGGAATATGTTTTTAAAAGTAAATATTACGATAAAATCAAAAAAGCCTTATGGCTTGTTGTAAACGGAAAATACGGCACCGGAGCAAGAGCAAAAATAGAAGGACTCGATATATGCGGAAAAACCGGAACAAGTCAGGTTGTATCAAGTTACTTTTATAAATCAATAAAGAAGAAACTTAAAGAGAAAAAAATCAGCATAAAAAGAGCTAAAAAATATTTTCCGCATGCATGGTTTGCATCCTTTGCCCCCTTAAATAATCCAAAAGTTGTAGTTGTAGTTTTTGTAGAGCATGGGGAACACAGCTCTAACGCAGCTGAAATTGCAAAACATATATATCAAAAACTGCAACAGTTGAAACTTATTTAATTGTGTCGCCCATATGGAATATCGGAAGATACATTGCAATAACAAGAAATCCTATAATGCCACCGAGAACAACTATTATAACGGGCTCTATCATTGTTGTTAAATTTTTAACCGTATTGTCTATTTCATCCTCGTAGTACTTGGAAATTTTTTCAAGCATACTATCCAATGTTCCCGTTTCCTCTCCGACAGATGCCATTTGTATAACCATATCCGGAAATTCCCCACTTACGGATAGCGAACTTGATAAATTTTCACCCCTTTTAACCATATCTCTTACTTCGGTAAGCGTCTCTTCTATTATGATATTCCCTGCCGTTTTTGCACCTATTGTTAATGCTTCTATTATATCAACCCCGCTTGAACTTAAGGAAGCAAGTATGGTTGTAAAATTGGCTATTGAGCCCTTTCTTGCAATAATACCGAAAATAGGTATATTTAGCATAAGTTTATCCATCATTTTATGGAAGTTATAGTTCTTTTTGTACAACAACTTAACTATAATGTATATGGCTATTATAGCTCCTAATATATACAGAATATTTGATTTTAAAAACAGACTTGTGCTTATAACTATCTGAGTGGGAAGTGGAAGATGCATACCGCTTGATGAATACATCTCTGAGAATGTAGGTATAACAAAAACCATAATTAATACGATAACGCCTGTTGCAACTATTGAAACTATCGTAGGGTAAATTAGTGCCCCTTTTATTTTTCTTTTTAGAGCAATGCTTTTTTCCATAGTTTCAGCCAATCTCTTTAAAACGCCGTCCAAATTACCTGTTTTTTCTCCTGAATCTACCATATTGGCATATAGGTCTGAAAAAACATCTTTATGTTTTCTAAATGCTGCTGCAAGAGAACTTCCGGATTCTACATCTGATTTTATTGAGTATAAGATTTCACCTGCTCTTTTATTTTTCGTTTCTTCTGATATTATGTTTAGGGATTCATCCAAAGGTAGCCCGGAGGCAAGCATTATTGATAATTGTCTTGTAATAACAAGAATGTCTTTTTCGGTGACCTTTGTCTTAAGGAAAGGAATCTCTATATCTTTCGGGGCATTTTTTACAGATATTATGTTTATTCTTTTATTTTTTAACTTTGCAATTGCCTCATTTTTGTTATTTGCAATAATTTCACCTTTTCTTGTTCTTCCCTTTAAATCTTTACCCTTCCATTTAAAATACGGCATATTAAAATCCTCTTTTTATTTTGAATACTTTATTTTATCCAATTCTCTCTGCATAGTTTTTTTATCTAATGAAGACTCGATTGCTGCCTCGTATGTTATCAGTCCTTTTTTATAAAGCTCCAAAAGAGATTGATTCATAGTTTTCATTCCTGTTTCTGTTTGACCCATTTGCATAGTTGAATAGAGTTGAGGTATTTTATCTTCTCTAATTAAGTTTCTAATTGCTGCGTTGGGTATCATAATTTCCATAGCCATAACCCTGCCTTCTCCGTCCTTCCTTTTTAAAAGAGTTTGGGTGACGACTCCTTGCAAACTAACGGAAAGCTGAGTTCTAACTTGAGCTTGTTGAGACGGTGGAAAGACATCCACTATTCTGCTTATGGTTTCAGGTGCCGAATTTGTGTGTAGTGTCGCAAAAACAAGGTGTCCTGTTTCTGCCGTTGTAATCGCAGCTTGTATAGTCTCTAAATCCCTCATTTCTCCAACGAGTATTATGTCAGGATCTTGCCTTAATATGTGTTTAAGTGCAGATGCAAAACTCGGAACATCGGTTCCTACCTCCCTTTGATCTATTAGAGCCTGTTTATGCGAGTATGTAAATTCTATAGGGTCTTCAATTGTTATAATATGCGTTTTTCGTTCTTGATTAATCTTATTTATGAGAGAAGCAAGTGTTGTTGACTTACCGCTTCCCGTTGGACCTGTAACTAAGACCAATCCTTTTGGCAGTGTAGAAAATCGCTGAACAACAGGCGGTATTCCAAGTTTATCGAACGGAGGTATTATGTAGGGTATAATCCTGAACGCTCCTGCTACCGTTCCCCTTTGTATATAAACATTTGCTCTAAATCTTGATAGTTTTGCAACACCAAAAGAGAAGTCAACATCAAAATTTTCTTCCAAATGTTTTTTCTGAAGTTCTGTCATTATTCCGTAGCATAAATTTTGAGCGGTAGATGAATCCAAAGGGTCATACTCTTCTATATCAACAAGATCACCCCTTAGTCTTATTTTTGGTTTTGCCCCTACCGTAATGTGTAAATCCGAACCCTCTTTTGCCACTAAAATTTCTAAAAGCTCAACCAAATCCTTTGCTGTTTTTGACATAAAAACTCCTTATAAAGTTTTTAAGAAAAGGTTACATTTGCAACCTCTTCTATAGTTGTTACACCTTCTTTTATTTTTTTTAGTCCGCTCATTCTCAAGGTTGACATACCTTCTTTAATTGCCTCTTCCCTAATCTCTGCAACCGACGCTTCGTTAAGTATCATCTCTTTTATTCTATCGCTTATGGGCATTACCTCATACAGTGCGACTCTGCCTTTATATCCCGTATTATTGCAGTATTCACACCCCTTACCTTTATATACTTTCATATTTTTTGCGTCTTCTTCACTAAAACCCAATTCAATCAAAGCATTCGGAGGTATATTAATTTCTTGTTTGCAGCGTGGACATATTTTTCTCGCAAGTCTTTGTGCCAGCACCAAAACCAATGAAGATGATATTAAATACCTTTCAATATCCATATCAACAAGTCTCATAATTGTTGAAGGTGCATCGTTTGTGTGAATAGTAGAGAAAACCAGATGTCCTGTCAGTGCACTTCTTATTGCTATTTCTGCAGTTTCCGTATCTCTTATCTCACCAACCATAATAACATCAGGATCCTGCCTTAAAAATGACCGAAGGGCGTTTGCAAAGGTTAACCCTATGCTTTCCTTGACCAATACCTGATTAATACCTTCAATATTATATTCAACCGGATCTTCAGCAGTCATTATATTTGTATCTTCTTTATTTATTTTATTTAAGGATGCGTATAGAGTTGTCGTCTTCCCACTTCCTGTAGGACCTGTTACGAGTATCATTCCAAACGGAGACTCAATTGCTTTGATGTATTTTTCAA
Source organism: Desulfurellales bacterium (assembly GCA_027064405.1). Taxonomy (GTDB): domain Bacteria; phylum Campylobacterota_A; class Desulfurellia; order Desulfurellales; family Hippeaceae; genus JAMOPP01. The sequence goes on along the minus strand of JAMOPP010000091.1, from coordinate 2,630 downwards.
GATCTTGTTTCTCAAAGCCCAAATCTTGCAGATTCACACGAATGCTACTTCTATCCAATATTCTCATAACAACTTTTTCGCCATACACGGTAGGTAGGGTGGAAACCCTTAAATCTATATCTTTTCCTCCGGTTTTTATTCTTATTCTTCCGTCTTGAGGTAGCCTTTTCTCTGCTATGTTTAGTTTTGACATTATTTTAAATCTTGAAGTTAGAACCGGTGCTACGGATTTTGATAAGTTCATAAATGTTTTAAGTTTACCATCCAATCTATACCTGACTCTTAAATCATTTTCGTAAGGTTCTATGTGTATATCGCTTGCTCCATCTTTGACCGATTTTGCCAAAATTGCATTTGCGAGTTTTATTACAGGTTCTTCGTTTGATTCACTTTCCAAATCTTCTACACTTGATTCTACATCCTGTTCCTGCATCATATCTACGCTTTCTGCTGTTTCAGACAGGGAGTCTATCAGAGTATTTATTTCTTTTGTTGAGCCGTAATATTTTTCTATTGCTTTTAAAATAGAACCCTCATTTGCCAGTAGAGCTACAGCATTCATTCCCGTTAAAAATCTTATATCATCAAGGGCAAAAATATTGGTAGGATCGGATATCGCAACTTTAATTTTACGGTCGTCTATACCTATAGGAATTAAAGTGTATTTTTTTGCTATATGCGCAGGCACTTTGTCTATAACATCCTGCGGTATGGATATTGAATTTAAGTCTATTGTATCTACGCCGTATTGTTCACTTAAAAATTTATTTAATTTTTCTTCCGTTATATAATTTTTTTCTGTTAGTATGGTTCCAAGTTTTTTGCCGCTCTTTTTCTGTTCCAATAAAACTTCGTCTAACTGTTCTTGTGTTATTATTTTATTCCATATAAGCAGTTGTCCTAAAAGAGGTGAGTTCATATCTATTGTCCTTTTTTTAATATTTCAAAAGCTAAATTTTTATCGAATTCTATGTTTTTCCATATTTTAAACGAATAAAAAGCCTGATTGATAAACATACTCATCCCATTAACGGTTTTTAATCCCTTTAGTTTAGATAACTCAATAAACTTAGTGTCTTTGTATATAATATCCATAACAACGGCATTGTCAATATGATTAACATTAACCGGAGACTCATTATCATTTAATCCTACGGATGTGCAGTTTATAACGATTTCACTTTTGTTAAGAATTTTTTTACTGCTTTTTATATCAAAAGCATCTATATCTATCATATTTTTAAAATCATATTTTAAATTATATGCATTTTCTATGCTTCTATTAATAATGTTAATTCTTTCAATACCTAACTTGTGGAGAGCATAGATTACTCCTCTTGTTGCTCCTCCGGCACCGAGAACGGTAATTGTTTTATTAAAATAGTCCGGTATATTTTCTTTAAAGGTATCCATAAATCCGAGATAATCTGTATTGTATCCGTATAATTTAGAGTCTATATTTTTTATTGTATTTACGGCATTTAAGTTCTTTGCATCATCGTCAATGTAATCTAAAAATTTTATAACATCTTTTTTATGCGGGATAGTCACATTAATGCCCTTTATTCCCAATGCTTTTATTCCCCTTACTGCATTTTCCAAATCACTAACTTGAAAAGCGGTATAAACGGCATTAATAGAGTATTGTTCAAACATTTTATTGTGAAGAAGAGGCGAAAGTGAATGTTTTATAGGGTTTCCAAAGATTCCATACAATTCCGTGTCAGCATCTACAAACATTTATCTTCCTTGATGTGTCATTGAGTATTGTAAATGTTAACTCAAAAGACGGTTTCATATTTAAAAGTTCAGGCCACTCAATGAAAAAAATACCATTATCTTTATTGAAATAGTCTAAAATGCCGGAATATTCTATTTCGGATTGATTTTTTAATCTGTATAAATCCATATGTATTATGTCGTTATCATATTCGTTAACTATTGTGAATGTTGGACTGCCTTCAAAATTTTCATCATCAATGCCAAGGTAGTTTAAGCAGTATCTTACAAAAGTTGTTTTGCCGGAGCCTAAGTCGCCTTTTAAAAAAATAATGTTCTTCCCGTATTTGCTGATAAAATTTTTTGCAAAAAACTTTGCAATCTGCTTTGTGTAATTTGCGTTATGTGATTTATAAATAAATTCCTTTACCATTAATTACCTTATACAATAATATTAAATAAATTTCAACAACCAATTGTTTTACACACTTTTTATGTTTATTTATGAAATAGTGGAAAAGTTTTTGAAATTTCTTCGTATATTTTTTTATTTACTAATATCTCGAATTGGACGGAATCATTGCAGAACTCTTTTTTTAATTTATCAAATATATAGTCAAATTTTTCAAAGGGCGTTAAAATTAAAATGGATTTTGATTTTAAAAATCTAATTTATTATAGGAAATCTGCAATACTATATATAATATGTGCAATTAAGGGTTGACAATTTGATAAATGAGCATATGTTCATAATTGTTATGGGCGGAAGAGGTAGGAGAAAGAGAGCAAGAAACATAAGCATTAATCCGAAATATAGATGCTTCAAGCCTTGTGGTGAGAGTTTTAGAGAAGTTGATTGTGTTGAGCTTGAAGTTGATGAAGCTGAAGCTTTGAGATTGACGGATTATTTA
>JAMOPP010000090.1 GCA_027064405.1 Desulfurellales bacterium | reverse complement strand
TATCTATTATTAACAGGCGATTTACCTACGGAAGAGGATGTTGCAGATGTTGCATCTATTTGGAGAAAAAATAGAGAGATACCTGAGTATGTAAAAGATACTCTAAAAGCACTCCCGAGAGATTCCCATCCAATGGTTATGTTTACAGCAGGTATCTTGGCAATGCAGAGAGAATCTAAATTTGCTGCATGGTATAATTCCGGCAAATTTAATAAATTTGACGCTTGGGATTATATGTATGAAGATGTTATGGAATTGCAGCCTAAGTTGCCTACATTGGCAGCTTATATTTACAGAATGAAATATAAGGGAGATGTTCATATTCCTTCAGATCCTAACCTTGACTTCGGCGGAAACTTCGCTCATATGATGGGCATCCCTGAGCCTTATGACGATGTTGCAAGATTGTATTTCATTATACATTCAGACCATGAGTCAGGAAATGTTTCCGCTCATGCAACTCACCTTGTTGCTTCTGCTCTTTCTGATGCTTATTACTCATATGCAGCCGGTATGGCTGGTCTTGCTGGACCACTACACGGCCTTGCAAATCAGGAAGTTTTGAAATGGATACAGGAAGTTATGGAAAAAATGGGTGGCAAATTGCCAACAAAAGAAGAAGCTAAAAAATTCGTATGGGATACATTGAACGGCGGACAGGTTATACCCGGATACGGTCATGCTGTTTTAAGAAAAACAGATCCAAGATATATGGCTCAGAGAGAATTTGCTCTTAAACATATGCCGGACGATCTTACATTCCAGTTTGTAAGCCTACTTTACGATATAGTTCCTGACATTCTAAGAGAGCATGGACATGCAAAAAATCCATGGCCAAATGTTGACGCTCATTCAGGATGCATACAGTGGCATTACGGCGTTCAAGAGTATGATTTCTATACAGTTCTGTTCGGTGTTGGAAGAGCGCTTGGCGTTCTATCAAATATCGTTTGGGACAGAGCACTTGGATACAATATTGAAAGACCAAAATCAATCACAACAGATATGCTTGAAGAAATCGTTGGCGCAAAATAATAAACCTGTTATTTTGAAGTCTTTTTTAAGGGAGTCTTTTTTAAGACTCCCTTTTTTATTGTAGTATGAATACCTTGCAGAAAATGGCTTGCGAAGGTTGCAAACTCTGCCCGAGAGAATGTGGCATAACAAGAGAAGAATTTCAGGGATTATGCAGATGCAAAAACGAACTTGAAATTGCAAGCTACAACCTTCATTTCGGAGAAGAACCTCCAATAAGTGGCATAAACGGCAGTGGCGCAATTTTTTTTACAGGATGCAATATGTCCTGCGTTTATTGTCAAAATTATCCAATCAGTCAACTAAAAAACGCATACAGGAAAATATCTCCAATCGAACTTGCAGATATAATGCTGTCACTTCAAGAAAAAAAAGCACATAACATCAATCTTGTAACACCATCACATTTTGCACATTTGATATGTGAAGCTATAGATATATCAAAAACAAAAGGATTGTCTATACCAATAATTTACAATACAAGTTCATACGACAAATCAGAAACCATAAAATATCTAAAAAACTATATAGACATTTATATCGCTGATTTAAAATACTCTGACAATAACCTTGCAAAACAGCTATCGGGTATTGAAAATTATTTTGATGTGGCAACAAATGCTATTCTTGCAATGTATAACACAAAGGGTCTTCTTAAAATAAAAAACGGCATCGCCGAACAAGGCGTTATTGTAAGACACCTTATTTTACCGGGATATTTAAACAATACAAAAAATGTTTTAAAATGGATTGACGACAATATTCCAAGCGTGCATTTATCATTAATGAGTCAATATTTTCCTGCATATAAAGCATTCAATTACAAAAATATAAACCGTAAATTAAATTTTCAGGAATACAACTATGTGCTTTCTTTACTTGATACAATGCAGAATATAGATGGATTTATACAGGATTTTTGAATGATATCCTATAATAAGTTGAGCTTAAATACAAAAATATCAGGAAATTAAAAACTAATTTTTTAATTAAATTAATATAATTTATATTCGGAAATAAAGCAACAATAAAATGGTGTTTGTGTCTTTATGTATCGAGGGGCGCAAACTATCGCTATTTTGTATTGATATTTCGTTAAAATAGAGAAAAGCAGGAGGATAAACCCCCTGCCATAATTTTGTTTAAAGAATTCCGGCGTCGCTCAATATCTTGTCTGTATACTCTTTCAAAGGTGCTAAATCTTTGTAGAATAAGCATGCAGGCATTTCTTCCAATTTATTTGCTACCTTAGGTTTGAATGACATCTTTGCAAGTATGTCCTTATCAACATCAACACCAGGTGCAACCTCTTGAAGTATTAAACCGTCTTCATCAAGACCGAATACCGCTCTTTCTGTAACATAGATTATTTCTTTTCCTGATTTAGCAGCTTGAGGTCCACTAAATACTATTTTAACTACTTCGTCGTTGAATTTAAGTATATTTCCGTCCTGATTAATAGTAAGTTTTCCGTTGTCTGCATCTATGTCAAATTTACCTGCTGTAAATCCGCCGGCAAAGAATGTTCTTGGAGAACCTGCAGAAATAACCGGGAATCCACCAGGACCGGAAACTCTAACAGGGCTGTATGATGGGTTAACATTACCTTTAGGATCTATTTCCATAAATCCAAGTGATGCAAAGTCAATAATTCCACCCTCATAGTTTGTGAACATATCAGGCATTGGGATTATTGCACTCGGGGAAATAGAAACACCGAAATCTCCTCCAACTAAGGCAATTCCGCCAACAGGGCCTGGCTCAACTGTAAGTGCCAACATATCACTATATCCAAATTCACCGGCAAGCCAAGAAACATAAACAGGAATACCTATTCCCAAGTTACCGAATAGAGGTTTTTTAAGTTTTGCAGCCAATCTCATTGTCTCAATTAAAATTCTACCGGCTGCAATTCTATCTCTAATCTTCTTAGGTGTAGGTAATAGAGATTCAAGCTCTTTTGTTTTCTCTGTTTTAACCTGTCCGGACATTCTCGGGTCTGTTATATAGCTTCCGGAAAGTCTGTGGTATTTGTCATCATCAGGAGAAACTACGATATAATCAATTAAAGGAGCAGGAACCACAACATCCCTTGTAGGTATTGTATCTTTTCTTGCCGTATATTTAACCTGAACAATTGTTGTTCCAGGATTTGGCTGAGATTTAGCAGCCTGAGCCATATTCAAAACCGTTCCATAGAAAGGTTCTTCTTCCATAGAAACATTTCCATCCATATCTGCAGTCGTTCCTCTAACTAATGTTACATCAGGTGTCGGTGCCTGATATCTTAGCCATTCTTCACCATCTATCTCCATTAATTCAACTTTGCAGGTTTTCTTTTCTTTTCCAAGTTCATTGGATGCTCCACCGTCAATTCTCGGATCCAAGAATGTCCCAAGACCGACCTTTGTTATTAGACCAGGTCTTCCTGAAGCAACTTCCCTAAACCAGTAAGATGTAGTTCCGATTGCGTAAGAATAAACCTCTATTCTATTTTCAAGAGTCATTTTCATCAAAGCCGGTGACCATCCGATAAATGGCATCAATGTTCCTCTGATGAAATTCTGATCTTTATCTTCATATAACTCTGCAAATACCTTATCTATTCCTCTGTCAGGAACACCAGGAAGCGTATCTGAGATAATAAACAGGTTATTTGGATGACCTGTTTCTTTGTACATTGCGAACAATTCTTCAATTAGATACTCAGGACTTGTCGATAGGTTAAATCCTGAAATTGCAACCGTGTCATTATCCTTAACAACACTAAGCGCCTCTCTTGCTCCAACTAATTTCTTAACTTCCATAAAACCCTCCTAAAAAAAATTTAATACATTTTCCACTTTCTTTTATACAAATCACAAAACTTAAGAACTAAAAAACATTTAACCCTTCGTTAACCTTATGCTAAATCGCTAATGTGCACACTAACTCACCATTCATAATTGTATCTAATATTAAATTATTATTTTTAAGATGTCAAGCAAAAAATAAACAATAAAAGAAATTAACTCATAATTAGTTAAAAATATTAAATAAAATCTAACAGCTTCGGATAAAATTCCTAAAACCAAAAAAACCAACAGTTGAACAGCTGAAGGTTTTGAGGATGATAGTTGACCCTACGAGAAGTAGAGTATGAAAAAGAAAACGGCAAACCTTAAAGAATCAAAACTTGACAGAATCAAAAGCAACAAGATATAGAAAACGGGATAAAAAGGGGAGATTACAATAAAAGGCAAGATGCGCCTTTAAAAATTTTTACTTAAAGAATTCTATAGAATCGTTTAAACTGGGCAGGTTGTTTCTTGCTTTTTCTATAACATTAAAATCAATATCTATATATTTTAAATCTGTTTTGGAGTTTGCATTTTGTAACATTTCTCCCCATGGGTCATATATTATTGAGTTACCTGCCAATTCCCATTTGCCGCTCATTCCAACACCGTTTGAGCATAAAAAATATACCTGATTTTCTATTGCTCTTGCCCTTGTCAGAGTCAACCAATGCTCGAGTCTGCTCATAGGCCATATGGCAGGGTGAAGATGAATGAGTGCCCCGTTAAAGCTTGCCCTTCTAAAAAATTCAGGAAATCTTAATTCGTAACATATACTAACACCAAATGGTATGCCATTAAATGAAAAAATGTTTTTTTGATTTATATCGCCTCTTGAAAAATATTTATCCTCACCTGTTACGCCAAAAAGCATTGTTTTTGTATATTCAAATATTATTTCACCGTTATAAATCGCATAAAACTTGTTAAAAACTTTTGAGCTGTCATTGGGATTATTCACAACATAGCTGCCACATATAACTAATCCGTTTGATTCTTTTTTCAATTTCTCAATAATTGAGGGTGTGGTTTTAGAAAGTTCTTTTAGCCGCTTAAAAAGAAAACCGGTTGTCCACACCTCAGGAAGGAGGATAAGATTGCTACCCTTCTCTTTTGCTTTTTTTATTAAAGATAAGCCCTTTTGGTAATTCTCATCAACGCCTCCTGCTACAATATTCATCTGACCTACTGCAACCTTCATCGTATTTCACCCCACATTTATATAATTAATTCTTTTTTGCCACTGATATTCAAGAATCTTTTTTAAGCCGACATTTATAGGATATTGAATCTCTATTAAATACTCAACATCTTTCTTTACTTTTTCTATCAATTCCCCGTCTTCAAATATATTTATATAATTAAAATCGTTCTTTCCATGCTGTCTTGTGCCAAGTATTTCTCCTGAGCCCCTTAGTCGATAATCAATTTCAGATATTTCAAATCCGTCATCTGTTGTAAGCAGAGCACTTATCCTTTCTTGAGCTATGCTTGATATATTTTTTTTGGTTATAAAAACGGCGTATGATTGAAGACTACTTCTGCCTATTCTGCCTCTTAGTTGGTGAAGCTGAGATAAGCCGAATTTTTCAGCATTTTCCACTATCATAACTGTTGCACTTGGAGAATCTATTCCGACTTCTATAACGGTTGTGCTTATAATGCAGTCTATTTTGGCACTTCTAAAATCATTAACTATTTTATTTTTTTCATTCGGGTCTATTTTGCTGTGCAAAAGGGCTATTTTATAATTTTTAAAATATCCTTTTCTTAAACTATCATAAATTTTTACAGCAGAAAGCGTCTCTTCCTGCTTTTCAGAATCCTCAATTAAAGGTGCCACTATATAAACCTGGTGCTTTTTGTCCATCTCCCGCCTTGCCAACTCATAGGCTTTTTTTCTGTTATTCTCCACAAAATGCATAGTTTTTATTTTTAATCTGCCTTCAGGCTTTTCCTTAATTGTTGTAAGTGATGTCTTTGAGTATAAAATTGTAGCAAGCGTCCTCGGTATGGGGGTTGCACTCATAATTAAAGTATGGGGATAAAAACCCTTTTGTGATAACAATTTTCTCTGCTCTACACCAAATCTATGCTGTTCGTCAATAACTATAAATCCTAAGTTTTGAAATTTAATTTTATCCTGCAGTAATGAATGTGTTCCGACTATACAGTCTATATGCTTATTCTCCAGCTTGTCGTATATATCCTGCTTATTTTTTGTTGAACTTATTAAAAGCTCAACATTAAATTTTTCGCTGCTCAATACCTTTCTACTCTCTTTAAAAATTTGCACTGCGAGCTGTTGAGTAGGCGCCATTATTGCCACCTGAAGGTTATTTCTCAGCGCCGCAAGTGAAGCCGTTAATGCCACAACGGTTTTGCCGCATCCGACATCCCCCTGTAAAAGTTTAAGCATAGGCTTATCCTGATTTATTTCATACAAAATCGTTTCTGACGCTTTTCTCTGATCATTTGTAAATGAAAATCCTACACGGCGCTCCACATCATTAATAATATTTTTATCACTTTGTATAGGTATGGATTTATATTTTTTTACTTCATTTTCTTCAAGTGCCAAACTTAAAATTATAAAAAATGCCTCTTCATATTTTAACCTACGCTCTACCGCCTTGGAATCTTTTGCTTTATGAAGATTGTCCAACAACTCGTTTAAAAATATAAACCTGTTTTTTGCAATTATAGTATAAGGCAAATAATCATAAGGCGCCTCAGGTTGAATATCAAAAGCGCTTTCAATAGTTTTAATTACGGTTTTATTTCTCATATTCAAGATTGAGGGATATTCAATTTCAGAGCTCTCTTTAAAATCCGAGATATGCTCAAGAATTGGATGATTCATCTGTATTTTATTGTTAAAAATTGAAGTTTTCCCCTTGCAAACAATTTCACTGCCAACCTTCAAAGAATAAAAAAGCCTATTTACATAAGATGAATTGCCAAAAAAATTACAATTTAGATATGCACTGCCGTCATAAACCGTAAAGGATTTAAATTTCCCCTTCTTTAGTGAAGTGATTATCCCCTTAACGGCGCAATATTCATTTTCCTTCAAATCGATTATTTGACGAAGTTTATAGTCTTTTATGTGAAGTGGCTTTAAAAACACGATGTCACGGACGGTTTCTATATTTTTTGACACAAACTTTTGTTTTATAGTTTTACTGAGTTTAAGTTTATCTATATCTGTCAAAAGCCATTTTGCCGTCTGATCAAATTTTAAGATGTCGTTCTCTTGAACTATTATCTTGTCCGTATTCTCTTTATAAAACAGATGCTTAATCAATCTGCTTTCAAGGTTGTTTAATTTTTTTATAATCGTCTCTATTTTTTCTCTCTTCTAATCTAAGAATTTTGTGAAATTTTCAACCTCTTCTCTATCCATTCTCAGCTTATTGATATAATTTTCCGTATCAGGATAACCCAGTGAAAGACCAAAAAGAACTATTTTATTCTGTGGTATATCCAACTCCCTATGAATAGTATCAGCGTATGCGGATATGGAAGCCTGAGCACAGGTGGCCAAGCCAAAGTCCAAAGCGGCGAGCATTATGCTCTGAGCAAACATTCCGATATCTATATACGCACCGTCGCCTAAATTTTTATCCATTAAAATTAAAAGCTCGACGGGGGCGTTAAAAAATCTGAAATTCTCAAGTATATGCTCATTCAGTGCCTCTTTATCTTTTTTAGGGTCTATATGTTTATGAGTGAAAATTTTTGCATTACACGCCTTTCTTCTTTTATTTATATATGCAGGCATATTTTTTATTGCATATTCGTAGTCATACACCCTTTCTCTTTTGCTTTTTACATCCTCAATCAATTTATTTGATAGATTATCCTTTGACTTACCCGTTAAAACCATAACCTCCCAAGGCTGTATATTGTGACCTGAGGGTGAAAATCTCGCAACATCAAGCAGTTTATATATTACTTCTCTGTCAACTTTTTTATCCAAATAAGCTCTGACCGAAAACCTCGACTTTATAGCTTCAGATACATTCATAACCGCTCCCTCTTAAAAATTTTATCGTTTATTAAAAAATCTTCTTACACTACCACGGTTTCTTAATATATCTTGTTTTTTGTTTAATAAGTCTTAATTATCACCATTTTAAAAATAAAAAACCGCTAAGTAATTATATAACTTTAACGCTCAATTTTCAAACTTTACTTCGGTAGAATTATAAAAACTGTCATAAATATTAGAATGCTGTTTTATTTTGTTTTCACTCAACTTATTAACAGCATCCATAAAACATTTAAGTGCTTCCTTGTCATTTATGTAATACCTTACATAAACATTGTCTTTTTTAATATTGACAATAGCTACATTTTGAAGAATGGAAAGATGCTTTGACACACTCGACTGGTTAAGATGAAAATGCTCGGCTATATGATTTACACATATTGGCGATTCTACACTCAACAAATATTCGCAGATTGCAAAGCGTATCGGATTTGACAAAGCCTTCACAATCTGCGTTTTAAACTCAAAAACTTCCATACCCTTTACTATATTAAACTTTTATCTCACAATCAATCATTTTAAAAGACCAATGGTTAATTTAATTGCAACAACAAGTAAAATTGCAACATATACCCGCTTTATCATCTTAGGATTGGCTTTCTTTACGGTAAAGCGAGCTCCAAGCTGCGAGCCGAGCAAAACGGCAACAATGAGAACGCCCGTCAATAAAGGGTCAAAATGACCTTCGGCAACATGTCCCAAAAATCCGCTTATAGATGAAAATGTCACAACATAAGCTGTTGTTCCTGCTGCCCTTTTTGCGGAATAGCCCATACTCATTAAGATAGGAGCTGCCAAAAATCCACCGCCAATTCCAAGCATTCCTCCGGCAAAACCTATCAAGGCACCCGCAAATCCTCCATAGATAAGTCGCTTTTTTAAATCTATTAAATTTTCTTCATCTTTACCTTTTGATGATATAAAAACCTTGGCAGCGGCTGTTAATACAGCTATGATAAATAAAATCAACACTATTCTTGTAGGTATAAACTGAACCGTATATGCCCCTATCGGCGCAAAAATAATTGCAGAAAGTGCAAAAGGTAAAGCGCCCTTATAATCTATTAAATGAGCTTTATGAAAAGGTATCATAGCAAGAGCGGTGTTTAAACCGTTAAGCAGAAGCCCTACAGGTATGGCAACAGATTTAAAATCAAAACCGAGCCATTTCATAACCGGCACATACACCATTCCTCCGCCCAAACCAAGCATAGCAAAGAGAAACGACGCAGCCCAAATTATAGCAAAAACCAGTATCATAAGAGAATATGACATAAACACACCCTATCCACAATAATCCAAGCAGGAAAATGCGTTTTTATCACTTTCCTGCTCTATTGTTAAACAAATAGTCTATTTCAACGGAACACTTATTATTTTTTTTGCAACAGTAGGCTGGATGGTATCTATTGTATCGTATCCCAGCTGTTTATTGTAGCAATATTCACATACCGGTTTTCCGTCAACTATATGTGCGTAGTGTTCAAGAACAAACTCTCCACAGACAGAACATCTTGTCGTTTTAAAAGGATGGGGAGAGTCTTTGAAATCATAATCAAAAATATTGCTTACATTAAAGAGTTCATCATCCGAAGCGTTCATTATTCTTTCTATCAAAGGGTCAACAACTTCCGCCGGAACACCTTCTGCAGGAACACCCTTCATTCTATATTCCGTAAAAAACGGAGAAACCTTATTCCTCTCCATCGCTTCCGCTTTAGGCACAACCCTTACAGCCTTTTTGTTCTTTTTGTCTATAAGTGTTACTCCAAATTTGCCGTAGTTTAATCTGTAAATATTTCCTTTACCAAATGTGCAACCTGTTATTACCTGAACACCGTCTGCAAAACATGTAGCACAATGATCAAAACCTATTTCAACAAGACATATAAGCTCAGATGATTTTGATCTTTCAACATTTAGTTTATTCATAGCAATTGCACCGGCTCTTAGACCCATAGGTTGAGCCGGACATTTATGCCCATGAAACTTAATCCCCATCTCAAGATAATCTTTTGGATTAACCATACCAATACCTCCATTCAATAATTCATATATTCTAATATTGGAATATATTAAATATGCAACAAAATGTCAAGCATTTTTAACAAATTTTTTGTATATAAAAATATATTTATATATGTGTAAAAAAAGGTAAGTAGTGAAAATTAAAAAAGCAATAGGGGAGTACCTCTCTTGCAAGATATCTTTAAATACTTTTACAAATAAATTTGACAAAAGTGTTTGCGATACACTATTTTTGTATCATTAAGCAGTTGAATTTACAAAAAACAGTAACACTTTATTTAATTTATTCGTTATAAATAAGCTAATTTTATTTACAATTAAAAAGCCCAATGCTAATAAAAAAATATAAGGGGGGACAGAGTCGTTAAATCTAAATACTTTTCTTTTGGAGGTTGATAGAAAGCGGAATAAACTATTTTAGATTAAGTTTCTCAATAACCGATTCGGCAAGTTTTTTATAGTCCTTCGAGCCTCTACACCTGTTATCTACATACATAATCGGTTTGCCTAAAGCAAATGCATTGGACAACTTGAAATCTTTTCTAATAGGCTCAAATACTCTGTTTTTGCTTACATATTTTTTTAGATTTTCTATTATAACTTTATGCTCTTTCATTGACTTATTAAACATAGTAGGAACTACACCTAAGAGTTTGAAGTTTGAATTAATTCTTGGAGCCATTTTATAAAATATCTTCAAAAACTGCATAACTCCTATCAAGCCTAAATGTTCTGTCTGCATAGGAACCAAAGCGTAATTCCCGACGCTTAATGCGTTAAATATAATAGTATCGCTTGTTGGTGGCGTGTCTATGATGCATATATCGTATATTTCATCTATCTTACTATCTTCAAATCTTTTTTTTAGTAGCGTTTTGTTATCTCCCAGTAAAGATACATCAAAATTTATACTTGCGGGAATCAAATCCAAATTTTCAAAGTCCGTAGTATGAATTATTTCGAGAATATTTCCGTTCTTTAATGTTTCGTGAATGCCTTTGTCAAAAGGTTTTTTAAATCCTAATCCATATTGAAGATGTCCCTGTGTGTCCATATCTATTAGCAGTGTTTTTTTTCCCATTCTGCCAAGCCATGCTGCAAGATTCACAGCTGTTGTTGTTTTTCCTACACCACCTTTTCTGTTTGCGGCAAGAATCGTTATCAATGTTTTATTCCTCTATATAGATGGTATTATCAAAAACCTTACTTAAAAAAGTATCACTACATTCTATCGCTTTGTCTTTTGCAAAACACATTATAGCCTGAATAATTGATGAATCGAGTTGTGGATTTTGAATAATAATGCTTTCGGTGTCGTTTTGTTTGAGTAAATTCATAAATTCTTCAAGTCGTTCGTTTTCTATGGGTTGGTCTATGATTAGCTTTTTGTCTTCAATCTTCATTTATCACCCCTTCTACACCTTTTTATAGACTATAGAATTTTTTACTTTAACTGTTTTAAAGACAGACACAATTCTACTCATACTCTCTGCGTGTCCCAAGAATACATATCCACCATGTTTAAGCATTTCGTAGTATGTCATAGCCGTTGCCTTTCTGCTTGCGTCATCGAAGTATATGAGCATATTTCTCGAGAATATAACATCAAATTTGCCAAGTTTTTTCATAGCTATTTTATCCATAACATTGACCGTTCTAAAATCTATAACATCCCTTAAAAAATCACTTATTTTATATGTATTGCCGTTTTGAGTGAAGTATTTTCTTAATATATGCGGCGGAACAAATTGCACGCTCCTTTTAGAAAAAACACCAAGTTTTGCTTTTTCTATTGCTTTTGAGTCTATATCTATGCCAACGATTTCATAATCTCGCTCCTCGATTAATTTACTTTCGTT
>JAMOPP010000089.1 GCA_027064405.1 Desulfurellales bacterium | reverse complement strand
AATAATCTTGTACAAAACAAAAAAAATAAAAAGACTATCTCTTCACACATATATTGTTCTAAGTTCAACCGTTATACTAATAATAGCAGGTGCAATATTGATGTTTGTAATAGAAAAAAACCATGCTCTGCAAAGCGGCTCATTTTTCAAAGACACACTTTTAAGTCTATTTCAAAGCGTAACAACAAGAACAGCCGGATTTAATACAATAGATTTGACGCTTATGCACAACACAACTATTTTTATTTTCATTGTTCTTATGTTTATAGGTGCATCGCCATCCGGCACGGGGGGAGGAATTAAGACAACAACTGCAGCCATTGTATTTTTATCCATATATTCGTACATAAAAGGAGAAAAGGATACTACAATTTTTAAAAGACGAGTAGCGGAAACCGTTGTGAAAAAATCTTTTGTCATTGTTACTCTATCAATCATAATAATTACACTTTCTGCCCTAATATTGAGTGATTTTGAGCATTACCGTTTTATTAATGTTCTCTTTGAAGCTGTATCTGCCGTATCAACAGTGGGACTCTCAATAAGCAACCATCTGAGTTTATCTTCTCAATTTAGCGATTTCGGCAAAATAATAATAACAATTCTTATGTTTGTAGGGAGAATAGGTATATTTAGTTTTTCCATTGCACTGTTTAGAAAGCGAAACTTAAAAAGTTATAAATTACCGGAAGGGAGAATATTTACATGAAGCAGTTGTTTGGCATTATAGGTCTTGGCCGTTTTGGAAGAAGTGTTGCGCAAAGACTGATTCAATTAAACAAGGAAGTTATATGTATAGATAAAAATGAAGACATAATTAGAGATTTATCAGAAGATATAACCAACATATACCAAGCTGATTGCCTTGACGAAAAGGCTATGCAAGAAATAGGTATGAGTGAAGTTAATGTTGCAGTCGTATCAATTGGTGAAGATATAGAAACAAGTATTATGGCTGTTGCCATTTTGCACAATCTTGGTGTTATGAATATATATGCAAAAGCCGTGAATGTTTTGCACGGTAGAATTTTAGCAAAAGTAGGGGCAAAACGGGTTATCTTTCCGGAAAAAGAGATGGGCGAAAACTTAGCAAATACACTTGCAGGTGTTGACATAATAGACTATCTCGGAGTGAACAATAGTTATATTTTTGCAAAAATTAAACCTCCAAAACAATTTATCGGCAAAACAATCAAAAATTTAGACATAAGAAACATATATGGCATAAATATAATAGGAATAGAAAAAAACCGTCAACTCAATATAAACCCGAACCCCAATGAGGTCTTGGAAGAAAATGATACCTTAATGGCAATCGGTTCAAAAGATGATATAAACAAACTAATCAAATTATAAATTTCTCTTTTATGTAAGAAGAACTTGAGTAAAAAATTATGTATTATCGCAGTAGATTCACTGTTGATTTGAATATAAAAAAGATTAAAATGTTTGACAAGACCTCACAATTGCATATAATTTCCTTAGTAGTATTAACATTGTTAAATTTAATTTAATTTAATGAAGATGTGGAGGTTGTAAGGTGTTTTCTAAATTGTTGTTATTCACGGGTATCACATTTTTGCTGTTTTTTGTAGGTGGCATTGCTTGGCACTATGCTTTTGCAAATAGTTTTTTCTTATTTTTTATTGTGTCTGCACTTCTTTTTGCAATAAGTAATTTTGTATATTACTATGTGGTTTTAATAGAGGGCATAAAAAATATTGATACGGAATTTAAGAATTTTATATCTGCTAAAAGGATTGATCTGTTGCGAGAGATAGAGACTCCTGTAATGCCTTTCCTGTCTGAATTTATGACAAAGTTTCAATCCATAATTAATCGCACATTCGGGAATCTTATAACATCAGCAGGCAAAACAGCCGTATTTAATACTAAATTTAACTTTGAATTTTCAAAAGCAATAAAGGAAATAAATAATGCAATGGAGAATTTCGACGCCATAAATGTTACTATGAACGACTCGTCACAAGCCATAGGAAGCATAGCCAACAACACGGAAGAGTTTAGTAATTTTATGGAAGAGATAGAATCTTCTTCCCATAATGCCCTTGATACCATAAATCAAATCAAAGGCGATATAATCACAAATGTAGAAGAGATGAGAAACGAAAAGGTTATGTTTGAAAATCTCGATAAAGATATACAGAATATATCCGGCATCGTTGCTTTAATCAATGAGATAGCAGACCAAACAAACCTTCTTGCTCTAAATGCTGCAATAGAGGCGGCTCGTGCAGGAGATGCAGGACGAGGCT
>JAMOPP010000088.1 GCA_027064405.1 Desulfurellales bacterium | reverse complement strand
CTGCACATTATCTATAACCGGATTTGTGTTAGGCATGCAACATACGCTTGTAAAACCACCCTTAACGGCAGCCTTTAAACCTGTTTCTACGGTTTCTTTGCTTGTAAAACCCGGATCTCTTAAATGGGCATGCAAATCAACAAAACCGGCAGATGCAATTAAACCCGATGCATCTACCTCTTTATCTATGCTTACACCGCTTACTCTACCTACACTTTCTATGAAGCCGTCTTTAACGGATATATCTGCAAAACCCTCAAATTCTTCAGCAGGATTTATTACATAAGCATTTCTTATAACTTCTCTCATATTTCTTCCAACTTTTTTATTAACAACTCGTTTACAATTTTAGGATTTGCTTTACCTTTCGTTGCCTTCATAACCTGCCCTACAAAAAAGCCTATTGTATTTTTTTTGCCGGATTTGTAATTTTCAACGGCTTTTTCATTATTTTTTATAACCTCATCAACAATATTTTCAAGCTTGCCCGTGTCTGTTATTTGGGTTAATCCTTTTTCTTTCACTATCTTTTCAGGCTCATCCCCCGTTTTATACATTTGCGCAAATACACTTTTACCTATTTTTCCGCTTATTGTATTATTATCTATTAATTTTACCAATTTAGCTATTTGGTTCGGCTTTATTAACGAATCTTCTATTGTTTTATTTTCTTTGTTGAGTGCACCAAGCATCTCCGTTAATATCCAGTTTGCTATAGCCGTAGGATTGTTGTGGATTTTGCAGGCTTCTTCAAAATAGTCGGCAAGATGCTTTTCATCCGTTAAAATTCTTGCGTCGTCTTCTTTAAGAGAATATTCCCTCACAAATCTTTCATACTTTGCTTTTGGCAGTTCAGGCATATCGTTTTTTATTTGATTTATGTAATTATCGTCAATTAAAATAGGCACAAGGTCAGGATCCGGAAAATACCTGTATTCAAAGGCATCCTCTTTTGTTCTCATCGATTTCGTTATTTGATTTTTCTCGTCCCAAAGCCTTGTTTCCTGGATGATTTTATCGCCATCTTCAATAATTGCAGTCTGTCTTTCTATTTCGTATGAGAGAGCCTTTTCAACATGTTTAAATGAATTCATATTTTTAAGTTCGGCTTTTGTACCGAGTTTGGTTTGACCCTTTGGGCGTATGGATATATTTGCGTCACATCTCATAGAACCCTCTTCCATATTTCCGTCACAAATACCGAGATACCGCACGGTTTTTCTAATTGCCTTTAAATATTCAGATGCCTCCTTAGGTGTATGCATTACCGGATTCGAAACTATTTCAAGCAGAGGAACGCCCGTTCTATTTAAATCAACATAACTGCCGTCAGCTTTATGTATTGTTTTTCCCGCATCCTCTTCCATATGAATTCTTTCAAGAGTTATCTTTTTATATCCATCATCAGTTTCTATTTCCACAAAGCCATTTTCTAAAATAGGCAGTTCGTATTGGGATATTTGGTAACCTTTCGGCAAATCGGGATAAAAATAATTTTTTCTCGCAAACCTTGAAAATTTATTAATATCGCAGTTTAATGCCAAGCCAAGCTTTACTGCATATTCTACTACTTTTTTATTTAAAACAGGCAATACTCCCGGCATTCCCAAGCATACCGGACAAGTGTGTGTATTTGGGTTTGCTCCGAAGTCTGTAGAACAGGAGCAAAATATTTTTGTTTTAGTGGAAAGCTGTATGTGAACCTCCAAACCTATTACCGGCTCATACTCCATAACCCCTCCTTCTAACTATCATTTGGATTTATGTAAAAAAAATCTTCTTCTTCAACATTATCTATTATGACCCTATTATTTTTTATTTTAATTCTATCATCGGTAAGGTATTTTATCGCTTTTGAATATATTTTATGTTCTGTTGCAAGTATTCTTTTGCTTAAAGAATCCTCCGTATCATTTTGAAAAACAGGGACTACGGATTGTATTATAATTGCGCCGTCATCAAGTTCATTTGTTACAAAATGCACCGTTGCACCACTAAATTTAACACCCTTTTCAAGAGCCTGCCTTTGAGCGTGAAGACCCCTAAATGAAGGTAAAAGTGCAGGATGTATATTTATAATCTTCCCTTCAAATTCCTTTATAAATTCTTCTGATAATATTCTCATATATCCTGCAAGAATAACAAAATCTACACCGTACTCTTTTAGCTTTTCCGCAATCTTTCTATCATACGAGGCTCTGTTTAGATTATCATATTCAATGTAAAAAGCATCTATATTGTTTTTTTGAGCTATTCTAAGACCTCTTGCATCCTTT
>JAMOPP010000087.1 GCA_027064405.1 Desulfurellales bacterium | reverse complement strand
CATAGGATATAGAAAAGGCTACGGTAGGCATAAAGCAGTCGAGATGATAAGCACAGCCATCTCTGAAGGCTTTAGGTATGTGGTCGAATCTGACATAGAAGATTTCTTCCCATCTGTTGACCATTCACTTTTAAGGGAGATTCTACAAAAACATATACCAAAAAGCGACGAATTAATTATCGATTTAATAATGAAAGCTGTTCAAACAAAGATAAATGAAGGCGGAAAAATACGCATATCAAATAAGGGATTATCTCAAGGCTCTCCACTTTCGCCAATCCTTGCAAACCTGTATTTAGACTTCTTCGATGAGATGATGAAGTTAGACGACTTGAAAATGATACGATACGCAGACGATTTTATCATTCTGGTTAAAGATATAGATGCCGCAAAAGAAGCCTTAGAAAACGCAAAACAGGTTCTTATGTTCTTAAACCTTAAACTAAAAGAATCAAAAACAGAAATAAAACCCGTAAGCGAAGGATTTTCATTCTTGGGATTTGAATTTTCAGAAGATGGCTTATCCGTTGAAAAAACAGTCTCAGATTCGCTATTAAAAAAGCCACTATTCATAACGGAACCGTTTGTATTCCTAAGCGCAAAGGGAGATAGGCTTGAAGTAAGAAAAAACAAAGAGACGCTTGCGTCCATTCCTTTAAGAAGGATAAGCGAAATAGTTATTTTAGATAAGTGTTCAATCACATCCTATTTAGTAAAAAAGTGCTGCGATTACAAAATTCCAATATCAATGACACTTACATCAGGATACTACATTACAACAATAAAATCCGATTCGCGTTCTCATTATGATACAATAGGCATGCATGCAAACAGATACTTTTTGCTATCCCAGGCGGAACTGCTTGAATACGCAAAAGAGATAGTCTCAAAAAAAGCTATAAACTATGTAAAAATGCTGAAAATAAAAAGGGAATTTGACAACGGTTTCAAAAACATTACATACAATGTTTATAAACGGCTTAAAGAATGCACAACAACAAAGGAAGTAATGGGTGTAGAAGGATACTTCTCTAAAGAATACTTCAGAAAACTCAATTCAATGATAAACTTCAAAGAATTTAAGTTTAACAAAAGAGACAGGCACGGAGAAGACAGAACAAACCCGCTTTTAAACTATGGATATTATCTTTTATATACGCGCATTAACGCCCTTGTAAGAGCTGTAGGTCTAAATCCTTTCTTGGGTTTTTTGCATAGTCCCGAAAATAACTACGAATCATTAGTTGCAGATATTCAAGAACTATTTAGAGTATTTGTTGATCGTCTCATATTAAGAATGATAAATACAAGGATTATTCAGCCGGAAGATTTTACAAAGATAGAAAATAGGTTTTATTTAACACAAACAGGAAGAAAAAAGTTCTTAACAAACTACGAAAGAGAGTTTGCAAAAAAGATGATGCCAACAAACAGATCTATATCAGAGATGATAAATAATCAGGTTAAAAATATCCTTCTTTGGGTAAAGACGGGATCACCGATAATATTTTTTGAATGGAAGTAGAAATGTCAAAGGATGCACTTTTTATTGTGGCTTACGATATAACAGACGACAAAGAAAGGGATAAGATAGCAAAGGTTTTAAAGGATTTTGGTTTCAGGGTTCAAAAAAGCGTTTTTGAATGCAGATTGACAGAAAAAGAATTAAAGAAAATGCTTTCAAGACTTGAACAGTTAAATATAAAAAGCGGATTTGCAGAAGTCTATAGGACATGCAAAAATGCAAAAAAATATTCCATAGGCAAACCACCAAAAAGAATAGACGACGATGTCCTGTTTCTTGTATAACATTTGTGGGTTGCTGGTCGTATGGTTATTGAAGTATTCAGATATAATTAACATTCATTGTTAACTTTTTGATTGAAATGATTAAACAGGAGAAATCCTTATTATGACAATGCAACAATGTGATTGCTGTTTCTATAATGCTTTAGATATAAGGTTGATATGTGATTGTTATACATTCTATCTAAAAATGGGTTTTTCAGCCATTGTTAATAAGACATGGAACAAATTATATAAAAAAATTGTTGACAGAATAAGGACGAAAATGGTAAGAGGTCCGAAAGGGTATCCCATCCGGATGGGACGGAGACACTCATATCTGCTACACCTCCTTAAAAAAAAGTCCGAAAGGGTATCCCATCCGGATGGGACGGAGACCCTTTACTCAAATTCAGCTCAGGAATCTCAAGGTCCGAAAGGGTATCCCATCCGGATGGGACGGAGACAACTCTACCAAAGTAAATTCCTCT
>JAMOPP010000086.1 GCA_027064405.1 Desulfurellales bacterium | reverse complement strand
TCGGCAAAACCATCAAAAACCTTTATCTTTACGCTACCTGCAAAAAAGGAGTTTTGTTTTGTTAAAATTATTTTCTTAAAATCCCCTTTCATTGCAACCTTTTTGTTTTTAAAATTAAATTTGAACCTCGATGCTATAAGTCTGTTTCTTATATCCACCGTTATCGAATTGGGTGCAATGTAAAATTCATCTGTTTTTATGGGTGCATAGCTTATACTTATTTTTTTATTTGACGACTTAATACTGCACTTTACCTGAAAGTTGTATTTATCGTAGGAAATATTATAAAGTTGCAAAAATCCGTCTGCCTTTTTGTAAATATTGTATAGAAAGGGAAGTTTTAAATCTACTTTCCCAATTTTCAAATTCTTGTATTCTACACTGTTTAATTTTGCATTTATGGTAGTTGCAACCCTCTTGCCAACTGTGTCATACATTCCATTCAACAAAAACCCACCCTTTAATTTTACAGAATCAAGACTTTGAAAATCGTCTACAAATGGCTCTTTTACAAACGCTTTAAAAAAGTTGTCTGCATTAGACGAAGACAACAGAAAATTTATACGGCTCTCTTTTTTCTTTATTTTTAAATCTAACAATTTGGCAAAGGATAAATCTATGCTTTTTAAATTTTTTATATTCGCCTTTATACTATTCTTGGAAAAATCAAAATACCATCTGTCATAAACCGCAGCTTCGCCATTTTTAATTATCGTATCTATGTTATTTAAGGAATTTACATCGATACTTCCGCACAAATTTTCCGCTGTTACATTCTTATAATCTATAGAAAAATTGTTGTATTCTGCAGAAAATTTAAGTTTTTTTTTAATTATTCCTCTAACTTCAATTTTTTCAACTATCGCATTGTAATTTTCAATCTTCAAATTATTTATATTCATTTTAACAATTTTATTGTGCAATAAAACCTTTATATCAAACCTTGCACCTGTTTTTTTATACTTTGCATCTATTTTACTTTGATATTCTATATTCTTAACTGCAAAGGGATTGAATCGCAGGTATAAATTTTTAATTCTTACAGGTTTTGCCGTTTTAAATTTTACACCGTTAGAATCTACAGACAATAAATTCGGATCTATAAAAATAGTTTTAAAATTAATCCCGTTTTGATTTAACTTAAATTTCCCTTTCATTTGCCTTATATCTGATAAGATATTCGTTCCGTTATCTGAATATTTAACAATTCCGTCAGAGGTAATTGTGTCTTTTACTATTGTGATATTGCAATGCGTAGCTGAAACTATTTTATGCGAATTTTTTATGAAATTTAAAGTCAAATTTTCAATACTGACTTTGCCGATTTTAAAGGGAACTGAAAAACTACCCGATTTTTTATTTGAAACACCCTTTTTTGATTTAATATTAATTATAGGATTTTTTAAATACAGCGACAGTGATTTATCCACTATATATATTCTTAAAAGATCTGCGGATATTGACATATTGTCCTTTGAAATCTTGAACCCTTTTATCTCAAAAGAGGAGGGCGAGTTGATTTTAATCCTGTCCATTTTTGAGGAGATACTGTATTTTTGAAGATAAAAATTAATGGGCACCCTTAATAAAGAAGGCTTATCGGTAATTATTATGTATGCGGAAAGGATTGTAATTATTAGAAGAAGTATGGCAATAAAGGTAAGCTTAAAGAACTTAAACATTTATTTTTATCCTTTTATTGTCTATTTCTATCTTATGTTCCGTTAAAAGCTTTTTTAATACACGCGAAAATGTTTCAGGGGATATGCCAAGAAGAAGTGCTATTTCACCCTTTGGAATGTTTAGTGTGGCTACATTGTCGTCTTTTTTGATCATATTCAGATAATTTAGAAATTTTTCCTCGGCATCCATTGTCGATAAATTTTGTATTATATTTGTTAAATAACTAAGTCTTTTCGCCAACATCCCTATAAATTTTAAAGAAAAGGAGGGTTTATTTTGAATGATACTGAGCATTTTTTTAGAATCTATACACAAAAGTTCCGAATTTTTTATTGCAATAGCGGTAACGGGGTATATATTATGCATAAATAGTGCAACTTCGGCAAAAAACTCACCGGGCTCTGCAAAATGTATAACAGCTTCCTTACCGTTATCACTTGTTTTTAATAATTTTACGCTTCCGGATATTAAAAAGTAGAAACTTGTTCCGGTTTGACCTTCCAAAAATATTATCTCTTTTCTGTTTTTTTTAACGACAGTGGTGATTAAAGAGAGCGTATCAATAAATTCCTGTTCTGCATCCGTTATATCGAAAGAATATAAAAAAAATTCTATAGCTTTTTTTTTATTCATTTTTCTTGACTTAAATCAAATACATCGTACATTATCTATTATATGATGAGAAATAACAAAAATCAAGGAGGTATTTATGTTTTGTTACCAATGTCAGGAAACGCTAAAAAATCAAGGATGTACAGTTAGGGGTGTATGTGGAAAAGATGAAAGGGTGGCTAATCTTGAGGATGTGCTAATCTATGTGACAAAAGGAATTGGTGTTGTTGCCAAAAAAGCCGGACAATACGATAAGGAGGCTTCTCACTATGTTGCAAAAGCCCTATTTACAACAATCACAAATGTAAATTTCGACGAGGACAGGATTGCCGATGCTATAAAAGAAGGTTTAAGAATTAGGGATGATTTAAAGAAAAAATACAATATAAGCGATGAAGGTTTGCACGATTCAGCAACATTTACAGGTTCAAGCAAGGAAGATTTTTTGGCTAAATCGAAAGAGGCAAGCGTCTTGGCTGAAGAGAATGAGGACATTCGTTCACTAAAGGAGCTTATGATTTATGGCTTGAAGGGTGTTGCAGCTTATGCAGACCATGCCGCAGTGCTTGGATTTGAGGACGACGATGTTATGAAGTTTTTCTTAGACGGCATGGCAGCTACAACCGAAGATTTAAGTGCTGATGAACTTGTCGGACTTGTTATGAAAACGGGTGAGATGGCAGTTAAGGGAATGGCTGTTTTAGATAAAGCAAATACGGAAACATACGGACATCCGGAAATTACAGAAGTAAATATAGGTGTTGGCAAAAATCCGGGTATCTTAATTTCGGGACACGATTTGAAAGATATGGAAGAGTTGCTTGAGCAAACTCAGGGCACGGGCGTTGATGTTTATACTCACGGCGAGATGCTTCCTGCCAACTACTATCCCGCATTCAAAAAATATCCAAATTTCGTAGGTAACTACGGAAACGCATGGTGGTTACAGGACAAAGAATTTGAGTCATTCAACGGTCCTATTTTAATGACAACAAACTGCCTTGTTCCGCCAAAAGACTCTTATAAGGATAGGGTTTTTACTACGGCAAATGTTGGATTCCCGGGTGTAAAACATATAGCTGACAGAAAAGATGGAAAGCAAAAAGATTTCTCGGAAATGATTGAGATGGCTAAAAAATGCAAACCACCTGTTGAAATAGAAACAGGCAAGATTGTCGGCGGATTTGCGCATGAGCAGGTATTTAAACTTGCCGATAAGGTTGTGGATGCCGTTAAATCCGGAGCAATCAAAAAGTTTGTTGTTATGGCAGGATGCGACGGAAGACATAAATCAAGAGAATACTACACGGAGTTTGCAAAAAAGATGCCAAGCGATACAATCATCTTGACTGCAGGATGCGCAAAATTCAGATACAATAAGTTAAACCTCGGCGATATCGGTGGCATTCCAAGAGTGCTTGATGCTGGTCAGTGTAACGACAGTTATTCACTTGCTTTGATAGCATTAAAGTTAAAAGAGATTTTTGGAACTGATAGCGTAAATGAATTGCCGATTGCATACAACATAGCATGGTATGAGCAAAAAGCCGTCGCAGTGCTGCTTGCACTATTGTTCTTAGGCGTTAAAAATATCAAGTTGGGACCTACGCTTCCGGCTTTTATGTCTCCTAATGTATTAAAGGTTCTTGTTGAAAAGTTCAATATTTCCGGTATAACCGATGTCGATAGCGATATGAAAGAAATTATGGGATAAGCAATTTATCAATGATAAGGGTGGCGAATATCATTTTCGTTGCTCTTATCTGTTTTTATCCTCCTTTTTTACCCTTCTTTTCTTAACTTTTAATTGAAAATAGCGATTATTTTGATATAATGTTTAAATTAAATTTTTGGGAGGATTTATGATTAAAGTAACCATTGAAGATATGAAACCTTCAAAGAAAAAACTTCACATAGAAGTGCCGGTTGAAAAGGTAGAAGAAAAGAAAGACAAGATTATATCCGCTTTAAAAAAGAGCGCTAAAATAAAGGGATTTAGGAAAGGAAAGGTGCCCAAAGATGTCATAATCAAAACCTACAAAAAAGATATTGACGAAGACACTCAAAGAGAACTTGTTTCTGAGGCGTATGACTTTGCCATAAGCGATAATAAACTTCAGCCTGTTTCCGAGCTTGCCGTAACAAATGTTGTTTTTGAGGACGGTAAGCCCTTTTCTTTTGATGTTTTAATTGATGTAAAACCTGAATTTGAGTTAAAGGAATACAAAAATATTGAGATTGAGAAGGAAGATATTGAAATAACAAAGGAAGAAAAGGATAATGTTTTAAATCAAATAGTGGAAGCATTTAGTGCTTTAGAGGAAAAGAAGGGTGATAAAGGTGCTGAAGAAGGCGATGTATTCGTTTTGGATATAGAAACGATTAACAAAGATGACGGCACTCAGATAAAAGAGTTAACAGGCAAGAATATATATGGAGAACTTGGCAAAAAACTCTTAATAGAAGAAATTGAAAAAGAAATATACGGTATGAAACAATCGGAAACAAAGGAGGTAGAGGTTTCTTTTGATAAAGATTACCCTTTGCGCTATCTAAAAGGCAAAAATGTTAAATTCAAAATCACTCTAACATCTTTAAAAACCAAAATCCCACCTGAACTCAATGACGAATTTGCAACAAAAGTTAATAAAGAGTTCAAAACTGTTGACGACTTAATGAAAGACATAGAAAACAGATTGAAGAAAAATAAAGAGTTTTTGGAAATTGAAAGGCAAAAAGACGCAATAGTGGAAAAATTCATAAAAGACTACGATTTTGAATTACCCGAAACCTTAGTCAATCAAGAAGTTAATAGTATGATGGTGGAATATGTTAAAGATATGTACTACAAGGGAGCAGATGTAAATTCGGAAGAGTATAAACCTCAAAATTTAAGGGGTAAATTCGAAGAAAATGCAAGAAAAAGGGTAAAAACAACCTTTATACTTTTAAAAATAGCTGAAAAAGAGAATATAGATGTCTCAAATGATGAAATTAAAGATTTTATAGCAAAAGAAGCCGCTTCCAAAAATATGAAGTTTGATGATTTATACAAAGAATATCAAGAAAAGAATCTGCTTCCTATAATTCAAATGGATATACTTGGCGACA
The DNA here is from genome assembly GCA_027064405.1 of Desulfurellales bacterium. Classification (GTDB taxonomy): domain Bacteria; phylum Campylobacterota_A; class Desulfurellia; order Desulfurellales; family Hippeaceae; genus JAMOPP01. The sequence continues at coordinate 6,656 of JAMOPP010000086.1, read as the reverse complement.
AAACCCTTGACTTTCTTCTTAAAGAGGCTAAATTAGTTGAGCCGAAAAAAGAAGATACAAAAGAGGAGAAAAAATAGATATGAATCTTGTTCCCATAGTTATTGAAAAAACACCGCAGGGGGAGAGGTCTTACGATATATATTCAAGGTTGTTGAAAGACAGAATTATTATGCTAAACGGAGAGATAAATGATGATGCTTCAAATGCTATCGTAAGTCAACTGCTTTTTTTGGAATCGGAAAATCCGGAAAAGGATATTTTTATATATATAAATTCACCCGGCGGCAGCATTTCTGCAGGCCTTGCGATATACGACACTATGAATTACATAAAATGCGACATAACAACCATATGCCTTGGAATTTCTGCATCTATGGCTGCACTGATTCTATCTTCGGGAACCAAAGGTAAAAGATATTCACTGCCACATTCCAGAGTTATGATTCACCAGCCCTTAGGAGGCGTTAGCGGTCAGGCAACCGAGATTGAAATACACGCAAAGGAAATATTAAAATTAAAAAAACTTACAAACAAGATTCTTGCTCAAAATACAGGCAAACGCATATCTACCATAGAAAAAGATACGGAAAGAGACAACTATATGGATGCTGACGAGGCTTTAAAATATGGATTAATAGATAAAATTATCCATTCAAGAAAAGAAGAGGAGATTATTAATGAAAACGACCGAAAATAGCGGTAAGAGTTCTTTGAGATGCTCTTTTTGCGGGAGAACTCAAGACGAAGTAAATAAGCTTATAGCCGGTCCTGGTGTTTATATATGTGATGAATGTGTAGCTTTATGCGAGGATATTCTATCCGAAGATAAGGTTGCACTTAAAAAGAAAAGTAGTGAGTCTGAAAATCTAAAGCCCAAAGCAATAAAAAAGAAGCTTGATGAATATATCATATCTCAAGATAGAGCCAAAAAAATTCTTTCCGTTGCTGTTTATAATCATTACAAGAGGGTTGATTCTAATATTGGAAAAAAGAGTAATATAGATTTGGAAAAGAGCAATATTTTACTTATAGGAAATACGGGAACAGGCAAAACTCTTCTTGCCAGAACTCTTGCTAAAATTTTAAATGTTCCTTTTGCTATAGCCGATGCTACAAGTTTAACAGAGGCTGGATATGTAGGCGAAGATGTTGAAAACATACTTGTCAGACTTCTTCAGGCAGCAGATTATAACATTGCTTTGGCGCAAAAGGGCATAGTTTACATAGACGAACTGGATAAAATTACAAGAAAAAGCGAAAACGCATCTATAACAAGGGATGTATCAGGCGAAGGTGTTCAGCAGGCTTTGTTAAAACTCATAGAAGGCAGTGTCGTTAATGTTCCACCCTACGGAGGAAGAAAGCACCCTCAGCAGGAATTTATACAGGTTGACACAACAAATATACTTTTTGTATGTGGCGGGGCTTTTGAGGGTCTTCAAGACATAATAGCAAGAAGAATGAATAAAAAAAGCATAGGTTTTACAAATCCTGTAAACTTAAACAAAAAGGATAAAGAAAATATTATTGAAAATGTTACACCTGAAGACTTAATGAAGTATGGACTTATACCCGAATTAATAGGAAGACTTCATGTAACGGCGACGCTTGAAGAACTAAAAGAGGAAGAACTTATAAAAATTTTAACCGAGCCGAAAAATGCACTGATAAAACAATATACGGAAATGCTTAAAATGGACGGTGTGACACTTACGATTACGGATGATGCTTTAAGAGCCATAGCACAAGAAGCGATAAAAAGAAAGGTTGGAGCAAGGGGTTTAAGAAGTATAATGGAAGAGATTATGCTTGATGTAATGTACAAGATACCTTCATTAAGCGATATTGATGAATGTATTATAGATGAAAGAGTTGTTTTAAAAGAACAAAAAGCTGTTTTAATTTCAAAAAATAAAAGCAAATCGGCTTAAAAAGAGGCAAGTTATGATAGAAATGAGGGGCACCACAATAATTTCCGTAAGGAGAAACGGGGTTGTAGCAATAGGCGGAGATGGTCAGGTCACAATGGGAAACACCGTAGCAAAAGCAAATGCTAAAAAGATAAGAAGGCTCTATGAAGGAAATGTTCTTGTTGGCTTTGCAGGTTCAACGGCAGATGCCTTTACTTTATTTGAAAAACTTGAAGATAAAATAAGTGAGTTTTCAGGCAACCTCACTCGAGCTGCAGTAGAACTTGCAAAGGAGTGGCGCACAGACAGAGTTTTGAGAAGATTAGAAGCCCTTCTGATAGCAGCCGACAAAAAGAGTACATATATAATATCCGGAAATGGAGATGTTTTAAGCCCTGACTATGATGCGTGTGCTATAGGCTCAGGTGGAAATTATGCTTTATCAGCTGCATTATCTATGCTTAAGTTTACAGAATTGGATGCAAAAACAATAGCGGAGGAGTCACTAAAAATAGCGTCTTCCATATGTATATACACAAACAACAATATAACAGTCGATGTTTTAGGAGATAAATAGATGATAGACAATATAACACCCAAAAAGATAGTTAGTCTATTAGACAAATACATTGTGGGCCAAAAAAACGCAAAAAAAGCAATTGCAATTGCATTAAGAACAAGATACAGACGAGCTATGGTTGAAGGAGATATAAAAGAGGAAATAGTTCCTAAAAATATACTTATGATAGGCCCGACAGGCGTGGGCAAAACGGAAATTGCCAGACGAATAGCAAGAATCACAAAAGCGCCTTTTGTTAAGGTGGAAGCCAGTAAGTTTACAGAGGTGGGATATATAGGGCGTGATGTTGAATCTATGGTTAGAGATTTAGCAAGAATAAGCTATGAAATGATAAAAAAAGAAGAGCTTGAAAAAGTCAAAGAAAAGGCTTTTTGTGCTGCAGAAGATAGGATTTTAGACATACTTGTGCCATCTTTAAAAAAGCCGAAAAGCATATATGACACTCCCGAGGAAGAGGAGAGATTGTCAAAAACAAGAGACAAATTTAGAGAAAAACTTCAAAAGGGAGAGCTTGACGACAAGATAATAGAGATTACAACAAGTTCAAATAAAAATAGCGGGCAGTTTATGCCTTTTATGGAAGTTGCGGCTGTTCCTATGGACGATTTGGATTCAAGCTTAAAGGATATGCTTAGCAGTATAGTTCCTTCAAAAAAGAAAACAAGAAAGGTGACCGTTAAAGAAGCGAAAAATATACTTAAAGAAGAAGAGGCACAAAAGCTTATAGATAAAGACAAGGTTAAAGAACTTGCAATACAAAGAGCGTCAAACGACGGTATTATTTTTATAGATGAAATTGACAAAATTACAGGCAAAGGTTCAAGCCACGGTCCTGATATATCAAGAGAAGGCGTTCAGCGAGACCTCCTTCCGATAGTTGAAGGCTCAAGTGTCAACACAAGATATGGAATAATTAAGACAGACCACATACTCTTTATAGCTGCCGGTGCTTTTCATCAATCAAAACCAAGTGATATGGTTCCTGAGCTTCAAGGAAGATTTCCTATTAGAGTTGAACTCAATGCGCTTACGAAGGAAGATTTCGTAAGAATACTTAAAGAACCTAAAAACGCTTTAATCAAACAATACACAGCGCTCTTAAAAACAGAGGGCATTAACCTTAAATTTTTAGATAGCGGAATAGAAAAAATCGCGGAGCTTGCTGAAGTTGTAAATAGAGAAACGGAAAATATCGGAGCAAGGCGACTTCATACACTTTTAGAAAGGCTACTTGAAGACATAGCTTTTGAAGCACCGGATATAGAAAAAAAGGATATCGAAATAGACGATAAATATACGGAAGAGAAGCTTTTACATGTTGTTAAGAATAAAGATTTAAACAGATACATTTTGTAATAAAAAATATTTAATACATTAAAGCCCGGGACAGGTTGCTCTATCCCGGGCTTTTTTTATACCTCGAGTACCGAGCCTGCACCTGCGAAAAAGAATCTATCCTTCAAACTATTGTATAATTTTGCACTTACTGTAAGTCCTGTGCAGTGGGATGCGCCCAATTTTTGTATATTATATTTATCTATAACTTCAAGAGTTTTATCAATCTGCTCGTCCGTTGCAAATCCAAGATGAGTTCCTCCTATAACTGCATATATCTCTTTTTTACCCGTCTTTTTTATAAAATGATTTAAAATATTAACTATTCCTGCATGCGCACAGCCTAAAATAACAACCAATCCTTTCGAGGTATCTATAGCCATAGAGAAATCATCCCATATCTCATCCTGGACAAGCTCTCCGTCTTTATTTATAACCTTCATCTCTTTATCTATCCTTTCAAAGTCTGTTTTCCTCTCAACTTCTCCGGATGAAAAAACATTTTTTTCTAACTCTTTAAAATCTTTTGTGAATTCAAAATCAGCACCTAAACTTTCAAGATAATCTTTTCTGAAGGGCACACCTATTGATTTTTTGACACCGCCTTTAAACCAATATCTCTCTGCAAACATATCAGGATGGGCATATGTTTTAATTGGTGATTTTATTTTTAAAAGCTCAGCCATGCCTCCAACATGGTCATAATGTCCGTGGGATAGATACAAAAACTTAATACTTGATAAATCCTTTTTTAAAGCCAATGCATTATTTACAAGAGCCTTTCCCTGACCTGTATCAAACAAAAAATTATAACCGGGCATTTCAACAAAGGCGCTAAATCCATGCTCACCTATTACATTAAACGGCACAACCACGCTGTTTTCAGCTAAAACAGTAATTCTCAAATCCATACTATCCTCCTACAAAAATTAAATTATAGACAATAATAAAATATTTCTTATGTTATTGTCAACATTAAGCGTATTCCCCTAAAAAATCTTGAATGATAAAAAACATATCATTATAGGATATTGTAATATGTAAAAAATTTCTATTGACTTTTTATTCTATTTTTACAAGATAAAGGTTAAGTTTATTGTTTAAGGGGTTATTAACAGTTGCGTAAAAATCTATCCATATCTATGTTTTTCTGCTTGATTTCTACCTATTATTTTATTATAATTACATTTATGAAAAGGTTAGTATCTATTGGTGAAGCCTCCCGTATATTAGGGGTATCTATATCCACTCTACGCAGGTGGGAAAAAGAAGGTAAAATAAAACCCGATACAAGAACAAGAGGTGGACAGAGAAGATATAAGCTCTCATCTATTCTTACACAAGTAGAAGGTAATACTGACAGTCGTATAACTATTGCTTATGCTCGTGTTTCATCTTACGACCAAAAAGAAGACCTTGAAAGACAAAAGAAAGTATTGGAAATGTATTGTGCTACAAAAGGTTGGGATTTTGAGATTATATCCGATTTGGGAAGTGGTATAAATTATAATAAAAAAGGCTTAAAAAAACTTATAAACCTTATTCTTAATGATAAAGTTAATAGGCTTGTTATTACACATAAAGACATGTTGTTAAGATTTGGTGCCGAGTTAATCTTTGCTCTTTGTGAAGCTAAAGAAGTAGAGGTTGTTATAATAAACAAAGGCGAAAATGTATCATCGTTCGAAGAAGAACTTGCAAAAGATGTCTTAGAAATTATAACCGTTTTTTCTGCAAGGCTCTATGGTAAACGCTCGAATAAAAACAAAAAACTAATAGAAGATATGCAAAAGGCGGTAAACAATGCAATTAGCTCACAAGATAAGGCTTAAACCAAACAATAAACAGATAACCTATTTCAAGAAAGCCTGCGGTATCTCAAGATTTGTTTGGAATTTGGCATTATCTGAATGGGAAAAAGAATATAAAGCAGGTGAAAAACCTAATGCTTTTGCATTAAAAAAAAGATTTAACTCTATTAAGAAAAAGCAGTATCCTTTTGTCTTTGAGGTAACTAAATACGCTTCTCAACAGCCTTTTATCTATCTACAAAAGGCTTTTAATGAGTTTTTTAAAGGGAACCGTAAAAGACCAAGATTTAAAAGCAAGAAAAGAAATAGACCCTCGTTCTATATAGGCGGCGACCAAGTAAAGACAGACGGCAAAAAGGTATGGATACCAAAGCTCGGTTGGGTAAGAATGAAAGAAAGCATAAGATTTGACGGTAAAATACTCAACGCTACTATATCAAATCAAGCCGGTAAATGGTTTATATCCTTTGCTGTAGAAGTTGTTAATAATCCATACCCACTATGCGAAAGCCAAGCAAAGGTTGGTGTGGATTTGGGTATAGAGAAATTTGCAACACTTTCAGACGGTAAATTCTTTGAAAACTTAAAAACTCTAAAAAGGTATGAAAAACGCTTAACAAGGCTTCAGAGACGCTTAAGCAAAAGACAACACCCAAGAAAAAAGGAAGATACAACACCATTCTCAAAGAATTATAGGAAATTATCCAACAGAATAGCAAAACTTCATTGGAAAATATCAAATATCAGAAAAAACTATCTACACAAGATAACCACATACCTAACACAAAACTACAAAACCCTTGTCATTGAAGACTTGAATGTATTGGGTATGCTCAAAAACCATCATCTTGCAAAGGCTATTAGTGATATAGGAATGTATGAGTTTAAACGGCAGCTTGAATATAAATCCAAGCTGAGAAGTAATAATATAATAATTGCCGACAGATGGTTTCCAAGCTCTAAAACCTGTTCAAGGTGTGGATATGTTAATCATAATTTAAAGCTCTCTGATAGATTATT
>JAMOPP010000085.1 GCA_027064405.1 Desulfurellales bacterium | reverse complement strand
AATTTTCAACGCAAGGTCCCTTTTGCCGCTATCGATAGCTTTAGCGGCGCTTATATAGAAACCGTAAGTCCCTCGACCAAAACCCTTCTTAATAGCTCTTGAATATTCAAGCTCAAGCTTTTCTTTCAAATAATTTTTTACTGCTATCTCTTTTTTGTATTTATATATAGGAAAGGGAGTTAAATTTAAAGAAACCGCTATCCTCATACGCTTTCAGCTCCAGTAAAATATTTTAAAGCAGCTTCTACTACCTTAGGATCCCATATAGTTCCTGAGCCTTGTTTTAGCTTTCTTAATCCTTCTTCTTTACTAAGCGAAGTTCCTATAATCTTCTTTCTTGTCATGTCATCAAAAGCATCAGCAACCGCTAATATTCTGGAACATAAAGGTATATTTCCCCCACTAAGTCCTTCAGGATAACCTTTTCCGTCAAATCTTTCATGATGATGGTATGCGCACTCTACAATATCTGGAGAAATATTTATAAGAGAGAGAATTTTTTTTGTATAGTGAGGATGATCCTTTATAACTTCATAGATTTCTGGGGAAACGCTTTTAGTAAAAAATATGCTTGTAGGAATAAGGGCTTTACCAACATCGTGAACAGCTGCAGATTTTCTTATAACTTCTATTTCATCTTCATCTAATCCTAAAAATTTTGCGATTCCTACAGAGTGCTTAATAACGCTTTCAGTATGCCCTTTTTCCGTATAAGGTTTGCCAATTTCTATTTCACTTATAACTTTTTTAATCATTCTTATTATGCTGCTATGAATATCCTTTCTTACATTTGACTGCATCATAAATATGGCTATGAGCGCTGAGAAAAATTCTGCAAGCTCTATTTCATCTTTTCTAAACTTATCAGATTTGAAGGAATCAATCCATAATTCTCCAACAATATTCTCTCTCACAATGACTGGAACGAATAAGCTCGAACTTATTCTATCAGAACCTGCCAAACTGAGCAGTTTTTTAACCTCTTGCGAAAAATGGAAAAGGTTTTCTGTTAACTTCCACTTAACTATTATAGCATGTTTTGATTTATAAGATACTAACTTCAAACCTTTTAGATATTTTTCATCGTATCCGTATGAGGTTAGAAATTGAGAATGCCCGTCATCTTTAACTATGTAAAAGCTGCCTGCATCAGCATTAGGCATTACTTTCACAGACAATTTGATTATCTCTTTTAAAAATTTCTTAATATCTTCTATTGCCATTGCATCTTTTGCAATTTCTACTGCTGATATCATTGCCTTTTCCATGTTTTCCATGTCTTGAATTTTTGCTTTCATATTTTCGAATTCTTCAGACATTTTTGAAAAAGCTTCATTTAACCTTAATCTTATTTCCTCTATTTCTCTGAAGTAGCATTTATCCGATGGAATGTAGTGATATCCTTCTTTCAAAAGATTCTCAACAGCGTTTGAAAATTCATTAAAAGGCTTCAAAACTACCGATCTCATCTTGTAAGAGAAAAACTTTGCAAAAATGGATAATATTATAACCATCTGTACTATTTGAAAAATTATCATTTGTTTACTGCGCGAAAAAGAAATGTTTGAATACCCAAGATAAAAGACTTTTCCATATATGTTCAATTCAACGTAAACTTTTCCTCTTGGTTTTGTATCATATATGGTATAGAGATTCAATTTGCCTAATATATATTTCACAAATTTGTCCGGATCCAAATAATAAACTCTAAAAATGTTATTAGGAAGTTTTTCTATATACACAAAATTTCCTTTTATATCTGAGTAATATCCGCTTGATACATTTCCAAAACGTTTTTCTATCTCGCTGTAATCAGCCTTCTCTATTTTGTATGCGAATCTGTCTTTCAATTTATCAGCTAAGAGAGTAATAAAATAGGCATAATTTTTTAAATCGTTCTTTATCCTGAGTTCCACCTCTTTTTTTATGCTTAAACCCCACATTACAAAGTAAAGTATGTTCGACACCACAACAATTATTATGATCGTTATAAAAAATGTAGCTATATAGTTTTTCAAACTCATAGGTGATTTTTCCATCATATCACCTTCTTACGATATCAATCCTCCTCGCGTCAACCCATAATCCCTCAATATCATAAAATTCTCTTCCTTTTCGTGAGAATATGTGAACAATGATATCGCCAGCATCTATCAACAACCAATCATGACCTTCACCCTTATCATAATAAATAAGTGGGAGATCAGTCTTTTTAATATATTTAAGTAATCGTTCTCGTAGGCTTTTCATGTGAACATCAGAATTAGCAGTTACTATGATGAAGTATTCGGTAGGAATGGGAG
>JAMOPP010000084.1 GCA_027064405.1 Desulfurellales bacterium | reverse complement strand
ATCGGCAAGTTTATTTTTAACTACAGTACCTTTATTTCTTCCTATAACAATAATTTCATAATGCTCTTTAACTATTTTATCTACAGCTTCCCTCGGGGAATCTATAACATCAATTTCATACCCTATTTGACCGAAAATAGTTTTTAAAATATCAATAAGCAAAGCTTCTTCTAATATCAATAAAACTTTATCTTTCATAAAATCTCTCTTTCTTTTTGCTACCCTCGACTATATATATATTTTAAAAAAATGTCAAACTTTTTATTTATTCTGTTACAGATAGAAGATTATCATTATATTTTTTGCCAAAATACTTGACAAGAAAATCAAAATATTATATTGAATTGACGCTTTATGCCGAGGTGGTGGAATAGGTAGACACGCCATCTTGAGGGGGTGGTGAGATAACTCTCGTGCGGGTTCAAGTCCCGCCCTCGGCACCAATTTAGAACTTTTCTTTTTTTTTATAACAATAGCAAATATCACAAAATTTTGTTTGATAATTTACAACTGTTAATGTATATTGTTAATGTTATTTATTATGTATTTTATTTTCAAGGGGTGTTTAACTATGACTCAAATAGAAGCTGCAATGAAAGGAATTGCCACTAAAGAGATAAAAGAGGTAGCAACTGCAGAGCAACGCAGTGAAGAATTTATTATGAAAGGATTAGTAAAAGGGAGCATTGTAATACCAAAAAATATCAATCACAACATTAAAGCAAGGGGTATAGGAAAAGGATTAAAAACAAAGGTTAATGCAAATATAGGTACCTCGAGTGATATAGCACAACTTGATAACGAACTGTTAAAACTTGAGTCTGCAATAGATGCAAAAGCGGATTCCGTAATGGATTTGTCAACAGGTGGTGATTTAGACTATATAAGAAAAACGATTTTGAACAAATCATCCATTATGGTAGGCAATGTTCCGATTTATCAAATAGCGGTTGAAGCTGCCGAATCAAAGGGTTCTATTGCTTATATAACCGAAGATGATATTTTTAACACAATAGAAAAGCAGGCACAGGACGGAATAGATTATATGACATTGCACTGCGGAGTAACTCTTGAAACATTAGAAAGACTCATTAAACAGGGTAGGGTTGAAGATATAGTTTCAAGGGGTGGCTCATTCTTATCGGTGTGGATGCTACACAACAAAAAACAAAATCCTCTATTCGAAAATTTTGACAGAGTTCTTGAGATAGCGAAGAAATACGATGTCACTATATCGTTAGGCGACGGATTCAGGCCTGGAGCCATTGCCGATGCCACAGACAGAGCTCAAATCCATGAATTAATTCTTCTTGGAGAACTGCACAAAAGGGCGCTTGATGCCGGTGTTCAATCTATGATAGAAGGACCAGGCCATGTTCCTATAAACCAGGTTGAAACAAACGCCGAGATTGAAAAAACTCTGTGTAATGATGCACCTTTTTATGTTTTAGGTCCGGTGGTAACAGACATTGCCCCCGGATATGACCATATAACAAGTGCTATTGGTGGCGCATTAATGGCTTCCAAGGGTGCGGATTTCTTATGTTATGTAACTCGAGCCGAGCATGTAAGACTTCCAGATCCCGATGATGTAAGAGAGGGTGTAATAGTCACAAGAATTGCAGCTCATGCAGCAGATATAGCCAAAAATATACCCGGAGCGTTTGAATGGGATTTGCAGATGAGTAGGGCAAGGAAATCTTTAAATTGGGATGAAATGACTAACCTTTCTATTGACCCGGAATATGTGGCAAGAGAAAGAAGCTCATCTTTACCGGACGAAGAGGATGTATGCACAATGTGCGGTAAATTTTGTGCTATAAAATTACTTACCAAGGCGTTAAATAATGATTATCAATAATGTTATATTGGATGTTTTATACGAGAATATCGGCAAATATATAACAAGCGATGTAGTGTGCCAAAGATTGAATATTAGCCGAATAGCAGTATGGAACAGAATCAAAGGGTTAAAAAAATTTGGATACAATATTGAATCCAAAAGAAGTGTGGGCTACAGGTTGGTAGAAGAGGGAAAAAACATTCTAATACCTTACGAAATAAAGAGACATCTAAATACGAAAACATTCGGAGGGTACATAGAATACTACAGACTCACATCTTCAACAATGGATGAGTCCAAGTATCTTATTGAAAAAGGATGCCAAAACGGGACAATCGTAATATCGGAAGAGCAGACAAACGGAAGGGGAAGAGGCGGAAAAAAATGGATCTCTCCAAAGGGTGACAATCTCTATGTATCTTTAATTTATATGCCGGAAAACATAAGTTATATGAATGCAATCAATATTATGTTTGCGGCGTCAATCGCAATTGTTGAAGTTTTGAGTGATTTTGGCATAGAAAACGCTAAAATAAAATGGCCTAACGATGTTACTGTAAATGATAAAAAAATTGCAGGTGTTCTGCTTGAAACAAAAAGTGAATCCGGAATTTTAAGCTCAGCCGTTATAGGTTTTGGTATAAATGTAAACCTCGAGAGCATACCCAAAGAAATAGATCAGGCTGCTACAAGTATGAAAATAGAAACAGGGGAAAATATAGACAGAACGATACTTTTAACAAATATGATATATTACTTTGAGAATTTAATATCTATGATTGAAGAGGGCAAACAAAGCAGGATACTTGATATTTGGAAGCAATACAACAATACGCTTGGAAGAAATGTAGAAATAATAAGCGATAATGAATCCATAAAAGGTTTGGCAAAAGATATTGATGATAAGGGTTTTTTGCTTGTTGAAACAAAGGATGGTATAAAAAGAGTTGTCACTTCCGATAGTTTGAGGTTTTTATGATGAGTGATACGGATAAAATAAGGTTCATTACAAAAGAGTCCCTCTATAAGATGTCCAAGGAGAATATACCCTTTACGCCTTTTAATTATTATAAAGTTTTTGCCGAAGTGGCTTTGGAAAACGGCGTAAACAATGATGATTTACATAAAATGTTATACGGCAAATCTGCTATTGATAACAAAGATATTGAGAGTATGAAAAATGAAATTATTGCTATTGCAGATGATGTGGGAAATGTAACTGAAAGCGTTAAAAGCACAATAGAAAGCAAAGAAGAACAGTACAGCAATGTAACATTTAATATTGAACACAGCAAAGAACCAAACAGCATAATGCTCGAAATTGAAAAAATAAAATACATTAATCTATCTTTAAAATCTGAACTTGAAGCTGCAAGAAATGTATTAATAAGGCAAAAAAAAGCTATAGAGAACATTAAGTCTATGTCTTCTAAAGATTTTTTAACAGGTTTGTACACAAGGGGATATATGTATGATTTCCTAAAAGAGGTCATATATAAATTTAAAAGATACAAACAGCCTTTTAGTATTATTATGATAGATTTGGATGATTTTAAAAATATAAATGATGTCTATGGGCATCTTGCGGGTGACGCTGTTTTAAAAGATTTTTCCTTAATGATTAAGCAGGTGACAAGAATGAGTGATGTCTGTGTAAGGTACGGAGGGGATGAATTTATTATAATACTGCCTGAAACAACCTTAGAACAGGCTAAACTTGTGGCGGAAAAAATACAAACCAAATTAAATTCAGTTACATTTAAAAAAGGCGATTCCGTATTCAAAGTATCGATATCAATCGGCATTACCGCTGTGAGGGAAAATGATACCGATGAAACAATATTGGAAAGAGTCGATAAAGCCTTGTACCAATCCAAAAATCAAGGTAAAAACATTATAAACACAGTATAAAATTGTGCTTACATTATAAATAATAATCTTGGAGGTCTTATGCAGGTTGCTGATTATATAAAAACTCTAAAACCATATGAAGGCGGAAAACCAATAGAAGAGTTGCAAAGAGAGTTAAACCTAAACTGTGACATAATAAAATTGGCATCGAATGAAAATCCTTTGGGTGCATCAAAAAAAGCTGTCGAAGCGATAAAAAACACGGTTGAAAATATCAATATGTATCCGGATGGAGATTCTTATTATTTAAAATTAAAACTTTCAAAACTGCTTGGAGTAAGTAGCAAAAATTTAATATTCGGCAACGGTTCAGACGAACTTCTTGAACTGATTTACAAGGTTTTTGCAAACGAAAAAGATGATGAGATACTGTATTGTTACCCAACTTTCATAGAATATCGCATATTGGGAAAATCTTACAATAAAAAGTTGATAGAATTACCTTTAAAGGATTTTAAATACGATATTGATGCACTTACTAATGCCATAAACAGCAATACAAAAATTATATTTTTAAATACGCCGAACAATCCCACGGGAACTCTAATCAAGTATGAAGAAATTGAACTTATAACGGAAAAAGCCGGTAAGAACTGTTTGGTTGTAGTAGATGAGGCTTATTATGAATACTGTAAAAACAGTAAAGATTATAAAGAGATACTCGATTTATACAAAAAAGACAATGTTATAATTTTAAGAACCTTTTCAAAAGCTTATGGTCTTGCAGGCTTAAGAATAGGATACGGAATAGCCAATGAAAAGATTATTGATTATTTAAATAGAGTCAGACCTCCTTTTAATGTCAATATTTTAGCCCAAAACGGGGCACTTGCAGCTCTTGATGATGTTGAGCACATTAAAAACAGTGTGGATAACAATGAAGAGGGTAAAGCATATCTTTATAATGAGTTTGAGGATATGGGCATAGAATATGTAAAAACATATGCAAATTTTATACTGTTTGATTCAGGAAAAGATGCCGAGTTTGTATATAATGAGCTTTTAAAAAAGGGCGTTATAATCAGGTCTATGACAGGATACGGATATAAAAATTATCTTCGAGTCACAATAGGCACAAAGGAAGAAAACAGGATATTTATAGAAAAGCTAAGGGAAGTTTTGGATGTTTAACACCGTAGGGATAATTGGATTGGGTTTGATAGGCGGTTCCTTTGCACTTGAGATTAAAAGATTAAAATTATCGGAAAATATAATAGGATTTGACGAAGACCAAAAGAGCCTGGATTTTGCATTAAAAAACGAGATTATAGACGGATATGCATCATTAAATGAAATAGGCATCTGCGATTTTGTAATAGTTGCTACACCTTCAGATTCCATAGCGTCAATTTTAAAAACCATATTTTCAAAAGTAAAAAAGGGCACTATCATTATAGATGTTGGAAGCGTAAAAAATGCGATAATAAAACAGATTAAAGAATATTTACCTAAGGATATATGTTATATACCAACTCATCCAATTGCAGGAATTGAAAAATATGGCATTGAAGCATCAAGAAAAGATTTATTCAAAGGGGCTTACTTTATTATTACACCATTAGAAAATACAAACAATTTTTCATTAAAAAAAGTTGAAAATTTTGCGGAATCTCTTGGTATGAAGGTTGAAAAAATGGATGCTGAAAAGCACGATGAGACATTTGCTTATATAAGCCATCTACCGCACCTTATAGCGTATGCACTTGTAGGTATGGTTGAATCCAAAAAAGAGAAGAATTTTAAGTTTATAGGAGGCGGATTCAAAGACTTTACGCGTATTGCAAGCTCAAGTGAAAAAATGTGGTGCGATATATTTAAATTAAACAAAGATATGGTAATAAAAAGCGTTGATGAATTTATAAATGAACTGAATAAGGTAAAAGATTTCATAAAGAATGACGAGGAAGGTAATATGCTGGAATATTTTGGCAATGCAAGGGGTTTTAAAGAAAGTTTGGATGTGTAAGAATAGTTTTATAGTTACAATAGACGGTCCGGCAGGAAGTGGCAAAAGCACAGTAGCAAAGCTTTTAAGTGAAAAAGACGGTTTTTTTCATATAGATACAGGTGCTATTTACAGGGCGGTGGGCTTTTTATTTAAAGGGAATCCCACAAAAGACGATATAGAAAATCTTCATCTTGAGTTTTATAAAAACTCAAAACTCACAATAATGTATAACGGTAAAGATATGGAAGGGCTAATCCGCTCGGAATCCGTAGGTTTTTATGCGTCTAAATGTGCGAAACTTAGTTATGTAAGAGATTTTGTTAATCAAAAAGCAAAAGATATCGCAATAAACGGCAAATTTGTCATAGACGGAAGAGATTGTGGAAGTGTAATATTCCCGGATGCCGATTTAAAAATATTTTTGACTGCAAAAATTGATGAAAGAGCAAAAAGAAGAGCAAAAGAAATAAACGGCAATATGGATAAAATCAAAAAAGATATCATTTTGCGCGATATGCAAGATGAAAAGAGAAACATTGCACCGTTAATTAGACCAAAAGATGCAATCGAAATAGATTCGACAGATATGGACATAGAGTCGGAATATCTTCTTATCAAAAAATTAATAAAGGAAAAGTATGAAGATTACAATAGCTGAGAATTCAGGTTTCTGCTACGGAGTTATGAGGGCAATAAAAATGGCGGACGAAGCATTGAGAAAAAATCCGATTATATATTCCTTAGGTCCCATAATACATAACCCTCAAGTGGTTGAAGATTATGAAAAAAAGGGTTTAATGGTTTCTGAAAATCTAAACGACATAGATGCTCCGGTTTTAATTCGATCGCACGGTGTGCCTCCGGAAACATACAAGCAGATAAAAGAAAAAAAGCTTGATTTTATAGATGCAACCTGTCCTTTTGTTAAGGAGGCACAGGATTATGCAAAAGAACTTTATTTAGAAGGGTACACAGTTGTAATTTTCGGAGATAAAAATCATCCTGAAGTCAAAGCCCATTGGGGCTACACCAACTATAAGGCTTATATAATCAATTCTCTTGAAGAGGCTGAAAAAATAAAGAGTGAAAAAATAGGAATAATTTCTCAAACTACGCAGTCAATTGATAAATTTTCAAAAGTGGTTGCACAGCTTTCAAAACATTCAAAAAAAATAAAGGTTTATAACACAATATGCGATGCAACGGAAAAAAGACAAAAAAGCGCAAAAGAATTGGCGAAAAAATCAGATGTTATGATAGTTATTGGCGGAAAAAATTCTGCAAATACAAGGAAGCTTTACGAAATATGTTTAAATTACTGTAAAAATACACATTACATAGAAACGGAAAATGAACTTAAAAAACAATGGTTTGCCCCGAACGATAGGGTAGGCATCACGGCAGGAGCATCCACGCCTTCGTACATAATAGAAAGGACTTTTGAGTCGATAAGGGGTTTAAATGTATAAGAGATGGTTAGAACTTTTTAAGCAAATCGGGCATAAGGTATGTGAATCCACAAAAAAGATAGCAGGAAGTATAGAATCAAAACAGGAGTTAACCAACGGAGCTTTTGGAGATACAACCGTATATATAGATAAACTTGCAGAAGATATAATAATAAATTCTATAAAGGAGTCAGGTCTAAAGTGCACTATCTTAAGTGAAGAAAAAGGCTGGTTGAAATTGGGCTCAGAACTACCAATCGTTATTATTGACCCTATTGACGGCAGTTTGAATGCCAAAAGGCTGATACCTTACTATTCCGTATCCATTGCATTAAGCTATGGATTTACAACAGATGATATATCTTTGGGATATGTGATTAACTTAAGCAATAAAGATGAATTTTGGGCAATCAAAGACAGTGGCGCATATTTTAACAACAAAAGAATTAAAACGGCTTCCAATTCATTAAACCTTGCTGTGGTTGAAGGTTTAAAAAAAGAAAGCAGTGCAGAACTACTAAAATTTATATATTCAAACTTCTATAAAATAAGACAGGTCGGCTCTGCTGCACTTGATATGTGTTACCTGTCTCTTGGCTCATTTGATGTTTTTTTACACATACAACAATCAAGAATTATAGATTATGCTGCAGCAAAAATTATACTCGAAGAATCTTCAGGCGGTATGTTTGTATTGGGAAGTTCTAATCATTTTAAAGAGAATATTACAATAGAAAAAGGTAGAAAATTTTTCTGTTTATCCAATAAAGAAAAAATAGGCGATTTTTTGAAACAGGTTGGGTGGCATAAAAAATGAAAAGAATAATTGTTTTTACTTTTATTATATTTATTTTTATTTCAACTTCGGCTTTTGCAAAATTAAGAGTCACAACAACAACATTCATACTTTCGGACATTGTTAAACAGATAGGTAAAGATAAAATAACTGTTTCTTATCTTATACCGTCAGGGGCGAATCCTCATATTTTCAGCCCTAAACCGAGAAGCCTTGAAAAACTTATAAAATCAGATATTTTTATAGGTGTTGGTTTTGGGTTTGAATTTTGGTTTGATAAAATCAGATATCTAACGAAGAATAGACCTGTGCTCTTTTTATCCGATTATTATAAGACACCGATAGATTTAAAGGTTATAAATTCGGAAAAAGTTGCAAATCCTCACATATGGCTTGATATAAATTTTATAAAAGATGTAGCTATTTTTAAGATAGCCGATGAATTTTGTCGTCTTGATAAAAGTAATTGTCAATTTTACAAAAACAACGCAAAACAATTTCAAAAAAGATTGAAAAACCTATCGTCTAATTATAAACAGACATTCAGCTCAATGAAAGACTTCTGTTTTTTGGATATAAAACCCGCTTTTGAATATATGCTACGCTCATTTAATGTCAAATCGTGCTCTGTTTTAATAAAAAAAGGAAATCGTGAGCCTAAAATAAGAGATATTTCTTGTGCATTAGGGAAATGCAGGTGTAAAAAAGGAGCGGTTTTGTATATAAACGACAAACAGCTCGCTCAGATGATGGCTTCAAAACTTCACTACAAGCAGATAGAACTAAATCCGCTTGGAGATCCTAAAGTTTTGAGAAGTTATGAAATCCTAATGAAACACAATTTAGATTGCTTACAAAAGATTGTTCAATGATTAAGTTTAAAAACATAAATGTAAAGTTTAATGAAAAATCAATACTTAAAGATATAAATGTTAGTATAAAAACCGGGGAGTTTTTAGGGATTTTAGGTCCGAACGGTGCAGGAAAAACAACATTTATAAAAGTGCTTCTCGGACTTATAGAACCAACTTCAGGCGTGGTTTTAATTAAAGGAAAAAAACCAAAAGAATTTCTGATGCAAAATAAGGGTTTTGTAGGATATCTTCCTCAACATGCAATAGTAAATTGGAATCTGCCCATTCGGGTTATTGATGCGGTTTTAATAGACAATATAAAACCCTTTGGACTGTTTAGAAAGTATAAAAAGAAAGAATTAGAAAAGGTGCATTATTGGCTTGAGAAATTCGGCATAGAAAATAAAATGTACAATTACATAAGGGAATTGTCGGGCGGACAACAGCAGAGGGTTTCTTTGTCGCGCTGTATGATAAATAACCCGAAACTCCTTATTCTTGATGAGCCGAATACCGCTATTGACGCTGTGTATAATGTAAAATTATACGACATACTTAAAGAGATAAACAAAGAGAAAAAGGTTACAATAGTTATGGTAAGCCATGATATTGGTGCCGTAACGGCTTATGTTGATGAGGTTATGTGCTTAAATGTAAAAATACACTGCCACAATTTTGCAAACAATATAGACTATTCAACTGTCATTAAAAATTTATACGGCGAGGATATGAACATAGTGGTTCACGGAGATGAATGCAAAAACTGTACGGTTAATAGGTTAAAACAATGATTTGGGATATATTAATCAGGGCGTTTATTATAGGAGCTCTCCTTTCCGTTTTATTATCCGTGATATCCTATTTTGTAGTTATGAGAAAAATGACATTTGCAGGTGTGGGAATAGCTCATTCGGCATTTGGCGGAATTGCTTTAAATTTTTTACTCGGGTTTACAACATACGCCTTTCCCCTGTTTTTTTCTATTGTAGCCTCTTTAATAATAGCTTTTATGTATAAAAGAGGAAATATGACAGAGGACAGTGCAATAGACTTGATTTTTATTTTTTCTATGGCTTTTGGCGTATTCATTTTAAGTATAAGTGACGGCTATTCAGCAAATATGCTTGGTATTCTTTTTGGAAATATACTTTCTGTCAATAATGGAGATTTATATTTGTCTGTTGTTGTATTTATATTCGGTTTGACATTTATGTCATATTATTTCTCACATTTTCAGTTAATAACCTATAATGAAGAGCTTGCCGAAATATCAGGTATAAAAACAACCCTTTTATACTACCTGTTCTGGCTTGTTCTTTCGGTTGTCATAGTTTTATCCATAAAACTAATAGGAATAATTTTGGTAAATGCTTTTTTGGTATTACCAACCCTTGTCGGTCTTAATATATCAAGAAACTATAAAGGCGTAGTGCTAACGGCAGCTATATCATCTGTTTTAAGTATAGCGGCAGGAATATCAGCATCTTATGCTTTAAATACTCCCGCCGGAGCTACGATTGTCCTTGCGTATGTTACGATTTGGATTTTTAGCTTAATCTATAAGAAGATTAAAACTTAGATTCTATATACTTTTGAGCATTATTTGCCGCTATTGCTCCGTCAGATGCTGCCGTTACAACCTGCTTAAGAGATTTAGATCTAACATCACCGGCTGCATAAACTCCTTCAATATTGGTTTCCATTTCTTCATTTGTCAAAATACAGCCATTCTCATCAAGCTTAATTAAATCTTTAACAAATTCCGTATTAGGGGTAAGACCTACATAAATAAAAACTCCGTCAACATCTATGCGGTCTTTTTTCTTCGTTTTCACATTTTCCACGAGTAATCCGTTAACGAGCTTGTCGCCTTGTATTTCTTTAACTACCGTGTCTAAAATAAACTCTATAGATTTATTTTCTTTAGCTCTTTTGTCTAAAATCTTTGTAGCCCTTAGTTGATCTCTTCTGTGTATTATATAAACTTTCTTAGCGAGATTTGATAAATACAGGGCTTCTTCAATAGCAGAATCTCCTCCGCCGATAACCGCAACAACTTTATTCTTAAAAAAAGCCCCGTCACAAGTTGCACAGTAAGAAACGCCTTTTCCTGAAAATTTCTTTTCACCCGGACACCCGAGTTTGTTTGCAGATGCTCCTGAAGCTATAATTATCGTTTTGGTTTTTACGCAATTTCCGTTGGTTAAATTAACACTCTTGCATTCTATTTCATCATTGATGCAGGTAACCCCGTCATAGTTTGTTTCAACATCAAACTTTTCAGCTTGCTTCATAAAATTATCTATCAAATCCATTCCGCTAATACCTTTTGAAAATCCCGGATAATTTTCTACTTCGTAAGATGTGACTATCTGCCCGCCAAATATTTTACCTTCAAATATTACAGTTTTAAGTCCACCCCTTGCAGCATATATCCCCGCACTCAAACCTGCAGGTCCGCCACCTATTATTACAACATCATACATATGCTCCTCCTTATAAAAAGCCGATTAATAACCTTTTATCAGCTTAAAAAGTGGCTACTTTTTTATAATTCTTATAATACTTTATTGAGTTTTTCTATAAAATATTCTTTTGGAACGGCACCTATGATTTGTTCTGCAACTTCTCCATTCTTGAATATCATAAGTGTAGGAATACTCATTATTCCGTATTTAACAGCTATGCCCGGTTCTTCATCTGTATTCAGCTTTCCAACCTTCAGTCTATCTTTATATTCATCGGCTATTTCGGAAACTATCGGAGCAACCATCCTACAAGGTCCACACCACGGCGCCCAAAAATCTACCAATACAGGTATATCGGAATTTAAAACCTCTTCTTCCCAGCTTCCTTCAGTCAATTGAACCTCAGCCATTTAAATTTCCTCCTTAATTTACAAAAAATTCACTTGGCAATAATAGATGTAAAACCCCTTTTTGTCAAGAGTGATAAAGTTATCATAAATAGATAAGAGTATTAAAGATGCTCTTAATGAGCTTATAAAATTTAAAAATAAGTAGCCATTCGGGATTAAAATACTGTAAAACGCATTGGAAGACCACTTTGGAGTGTATAGTTTTTGTCAAGTTTTGAAATCATTAAGATTTTTTGTATTGACATTTTAAAGTAATTAACTAAACTAACCGTTTAGTTAATTATTGGGAGATTTTTTAATGGACAAGAAAGAGAGTATGGCAAAAAAAGAAAAGATAATACTTGTGGCTAAGGATATGTTTGCAAATAAAGGATTTAACGGAACAACAATGGATGAGCTTGCAAAACAAGCTAAGGTAAATAAAGCCACAATATATTACTATTTCAA
>JAMOPP010000083.1 GCA_027064405.1 Desulfurellales bacterium | reverse complement strand
GGCTTATGTTCCCCGCACAGACAGCTATATAGCAAAAGATTCATCAATTAATGATGAAATAGACAGATTGAAGCAAAAAACAACTATGAGCCTTTTAACACGAAAAGATACAATAGTCGTAGCAAGCGTCTCGTGTATTTACGGACTTGGTGAAAAAGAAGAATATTCATCTATGTCTTTAAAAATTAACATAAAAGACAAAATATCAAGGAAAGAACTTTTAAGCAGATTTGTTGAACTTTTGTACTTGAGAAACGATATAGACTTTTCAAGAGGAACATTTAGGGTAAGAGGAGATGTAATTGACATATATCCTGCATATATGCGTAATCTTGCTATACGAATAGAACTTTTTGACGATGAAGTTGAAAAAATTTCCCTGTTTGATCCGTTAACCGCAAAACTTTTGGAACAAAAAGATTCGGTTATCATTTTTCCGGCAAATCAGTACATAGCAAGTAAATCCGCCAAAGAAAAAGCTGTTAAAACAATAAAGGAAGAACTCAAAGAAAGGGTTGATTTTTTTAAAAGAAACGGAAAATTAATAGAGGCTCAGAGAATTGAAGAAAGAGTCAATTTTGACCTTGAAATGATAGAACAGGTTGGAACATGTTCCGGTATAGAAAACTATTCAATACACTTTTCCAAGAGAAAAAGCGGCTCAACTCCTTCAACCCTGATTGATTATTTCGGTGATGACTTTTTGGTGATAATTGATGAATCCCATGTGACCATACCACAGCTAAAGGGTATGTTTAAAGGAGATAGATCACGAAAACAGACACTTGTTGATTACGGATTCAGACTGCCGAGCGCACTTGAAAACAGGCCATTAACCTTTGAAGAGATTCAGGAAAAGTGGAAACAGGTTATTTTTGTTTCTGCGACACCGTCTGAATTTGAACTGAGACTCTCAGGACAGTATGTTTCACAACAAATTATAAGACCAACAGGATTAATGGAACCGCCTATAAGTGTAAAAAGTATGAATAATGCGGTAGATGATTTATTGGGAGAAATTAAAAAGAGTGCTAAAGAAGGATATAAAAGCTTAGTTACAACCTTGACAAAAAAAATGGCTGAAGACTTAAGTGAGTATTACAATAATCTCGGATTAAAGACAAAATATATGCATTCGGATTTAAATGCGATAGAGAGGGCTAAGGTAATATCAGATTTAAGAAACAATACATTTGACTGCATAATAGGGGTAAATCTTTTGCGTGAAGGGCTTGACATACCTGAAGTAAACCTTGTAGCAATACTTGATGCGGATAAAGAAGGTTTTTTAAGAAGTAAAACATCACTTATACAAACATCCGGAAGAGCGGCAAGAAACTCAGCCTCAAGGGTAATTTTTTATGCAAACAAAATGACCGATTCTATGGAGGATGCTATCGAAGAAATTCAGAGACGAAGAAAAGTTCAGGAAATATACAACAAAGAGAACAATATAACTCCGGAAACAATTATAAAATCAAAAGACAATAAAATGCTTCAAATGTGCAACTTGGATTATATGAAATCCATAGATGATAATATGAGTATAAAGAAAAAAGATATACCGAAAAAAATACAAGATTTAAGGAAAGAGCTTAAAAAGTTAGTCAAAGAAATGAAGTTTGAGAAGGCTATAACCGTAAGAGATGAAATAGAAAAACTTAAAAAACTTGACCTTGAACTTTAAGTTGCTATTATAAAATTCGATTTTAGTTTAGATTTATGGAGGTAGAATGCTCACTCTAACGAACATAAAATATTCAAGAAATTCAAATGATATTATACAAGATGTATCGATGGAATTTGAAGAGGGTAAAATTTATGGCATAATCGGAAACAACGGCGTAGGGAAATCAACAATAGGATACATAATAATGGGACTTGAAGACTATAGAATAAATGAAGGTAATATCTCGTTTAATGGCGAAGATATAACAAATATGTCAATAACGGATAGAGCAAAAAACGGGATAACGCTACTATGGCAAGAACCGGCAAGATTTGAAGGATTAAGCGTAAAAAATTATTTAAAGCTAAACAAAAAAATAGCACAGAAAGAAATAGAGGATGCGCTCAACCTTGTCAATCTCGACCCTGATAAATATTTAAACAGATTTGTCGATAAAAAATTGTCAGGCGGAGAAAGAAAAAAAGTTGAAATTGCAAGTTGCATACTTTTGAAACCCAAATACTTGATTATGGACGAACCGGATTCAGGCATTGATATAATGAGTCTTGAGATGATAACAAAGGTTATAGATTATTTGAAAAAAAGAGGAACTACCTTGATAGTTATCACTCATAGAAAAGAGATAGCTGCAAAATGTGAATATTCTTACTTAATATGTG
>JAMOPP010000082.1 GCA_027064405.1 Desulfurellales bacterium | reverse complement strand
TTCGGTGATATATTTGCAGGGTATATTGCAAAAAAGATGGGATTGCCGATAAAAAAACTCATTCTTGCTACCAATTCGAATGATATACTGTATAGGTTTGTAAGAAATGGGGATTACAGTGTAGGCGAAGTTCAGAATACACTGTCTCCTTCTATGGATATTCAGGTGTCAAGTAATTTTGAAAGATACCTTTATTATCTTATGGAAGAGGACGGTGCAAAGGTTAAAAATCTTATGGAAGATTTTGAAAAGAATAAAAAACTTGAATTTGATAAAGAGACTATGGATGTTGTGCATACTGTTTTTGAATCGTATGCCGTTGATACGGAGAATACGCTGAAAACAATAAAAGACTTCTATGATGATACAGGTTATATTTTTGATCCTCATACGGCT
Organism: Desulfurellales bacterium; assembly: GCA_027064405.1. Taxonomy (GTDB): domain Bacteria; phylum Campylobacterota_A; class Desulfurellia; order Desulfurellales; family Hippeaceae; genus JAMOPP01. The sequence continues at coordinate 1,961 of JAMOPP010000082.1, read as the reverse complement.
GCAGGGGTATATGCCGCAAAACAGTATGGTAAAGATGGAACTATCTGTCTGTCCACGGCGCATCCTGCAAAATTTCCTGATGCAATTAAGAGTGCTATAGGAAAAGAGCCGAAGGAGCCGGAAGCTATATCAAACTTAAGGGGAAAACAGCAAAGGATGACGCTGCTTGAGAACAACAAGGAAGAGGTTCAAAGTTTTATGGAAGAAAATTTAAAAAAATGAATAAAGTGTATATTTTTTGTTGACAAGAGGGTTATTAATATGTAATATCACTCTTGCCTTTTTTGTGGGTCGTTAGCTCAGTCGGTAGAGCAGTAGCCTTTTAAGCTATTGGCCGCAGGTTCGATTCCTGCACGACCCACCATGCGTGTCCCCATCGTCTAGTCGGCCAAGGACATCGCCCTTTCACGGCGAAAACATGGGTTCGAATCCCGTTGGGGACGCCACTTATTTAATGGAGGTATTTATGACAAAAGCCGAGCTTATTGAAAAGGTAGCTGAGAGTGCAGAGGTAGCGAAAAGTCAAGCTAAAAAAATTATTGATGCAACTTTAGATGAAATTATGAATGCTGTTGCTGACGGTGAAAAGGTCGGCTTTGCAGGATTCGGCACATTCTACACCAGCAAAAGAGCAGCAAGGGTTGGTAGAAACCCGAGAACAGGTGAGAAACTCAATATAGAGTCATTCAATCTTCCGAGTTTTAAATGCGGAAGGGTATTTAAAGAAAAAGTCAACAAGTAACTTTCTTAATAGAATTTGGGGCGCATAGCTCAGCTGGAAGAGCACCTGCCTTACAAGCAGGGGGTCGTAGGTTCAAGTCCTGCTGCGCCCACCACGGAGCCGTAGTTCAGACGGTTAGAATGCCGGCCTGTCACGCCGGAGGTCGCGAGTTCGATCCTCGTCGGCTCCGCCATTTTTATTTACTGTCAATAGTTATCGTTTTGGTTAGATTCTCGTTTTTAGGATATGTATTTTTAATTATAGACGCAGTATAGTTGCTGTTTTTTTGTATATAACCAAGGGTGTGGATGTTTAAAAAAGTCATATTTTTATCTTGTTTACTTCTCTTTCCTATAAATTATTCTTTCGGTGGCGTTATACCGGAAAATGTGTATGATAATTTCACTGCAAATTATGATTTTGAATTTAGTGGAATGGTCGTTGCGCATGGAGACCTTACCGGAAACAGGATTAATAATGTATATAAAGTTTCATTTTCAGGCAAAACTACAAAATTTATAAGTATATTTTATAACTTAAAGGAAAATATAGAGGGTGAAGTCAATATAGGTTCAAAAAAGGATGTCTATTATAGGAGTGTTGAGATAAGGCCTAAGAAAAAAAAGATGGTTAATATAACCTTTAAAGACGAGAATTCTGCTAAGGTAATTATGCAAAAGGGCGACGATAAGGAAATTTACAATATAAAATCAAAATATCCCATATTTTCTCCTATCTCTATATATATCTTTTTTATGAACAATAAGATAGAAATATCAAAGACATATTCTATGCATACTATTGTTGCAAAAAAGATTTATAGGGTTGATATTAAGCCTATCGGAGTAAAAAAATTAAATTTAGATAAGTTAAAAAGAAAAAAATTTGAAGAAGATGCTTTAGAAGTTGAGCTGAGGTTTTACAAGGTTAAGAAAGGAACTATATATAAAAATAATAAAATTAAAAAGGTTATCGCATGGATATCAACCAAGCCGCCGTATATTCCTATTTTAATAGAATCGTGGCATTTTTTGGGTGTTTTCAGTGCAAGATTGAAGTGTTTGAAAAATAATAATATTTACTAAATTAACTATATTTTGTACAATTAAAGAAGTTTGGGTCATCAAGCGATTATTAGGGAACTTATCTTTATTGTGCGAAATAATGAGGTTTATGTATCGGTAGGGTCAAAAGGTATTTCCATACCATATCCTCAGTTTGATATACATCAAAAACTCTA
>JAMOPP010000081.1 GCA_027064405.1 Desulfurellales bacterium | reverse complement strand
TTTCAAGCCATCGTCTTTTGAAAACTCGCTATAATAACGCAAAAACAAATTTGACAAATCGTATCTGCCGTAATTTTCAAGATCCATTAATAGGAACGCCACATCGCTTGCTGTATCTGAATATCTGAATCTGTCGTTAAATTCTATACAATCATATATATAAATTTTATTTATATCTTCTATGCATATATTTCTTGAATACATATCCCCGTGACAATCCTTTATTTTACCGCATTTAATTCTTTCTTTAAACAGTTCCTCATTGTTTTTGTAAAAATCGTCTGTGTATCTTTTGATGCTCTCATATTGAAATTTTTCTATAAAATCCCCCGTTGCCTCCTTCGTCTGCTCAAAATTTTCATCCGTGTTTTGTCGATTTTGCTCAATTGTGCCAAATTTTTCTATATCTTTATTGCTCTGAGCCGTTGAATGAAAATCGGATATTTTTTTGGCAAGTGCCTTTATCTCATCTTCCTTTATTTTGTCTTGCTTGATAAGCTCATCCATCATTTTATCAAGTGGCATTTTTTTCATTTTTACGCAGTAATCTATAAGCGTTCCCTTTTTATCTATGGCAAGTTCGTCATCTTCTTCGGTTATTTCCGATACTTTGATGTATATCTCTTTTGCAAGTCGGGAATTCAGCTCAATCTCTTTTTTGCAAAATTCAAACCTTTTTTCTAAGGTTGAGTAGTCCAAAAATCCAAAATTCACCGGTTTTTTTATTTTATAAACAAATTTTTCGCCTATTAAAACCCATGAAATATGCGTTTCTGCAAGTGTAAAGTTGTATCGTTTAATCAGTTTTTTTATCTGTATCTCGTTCATAAACACCTCTTTTTTTAGATTCCAACAAAGAATATATGCAGCCGCAGTAATTTTGTCTATAAAAATTAAATTGCTTAGACAACTCGACTGAGCGCTTGAATCCGTCTTTTTTCTTAAAATCCTCTTCCTCAAATTTTATGTTAAATTTTTTTGATAAAGTTTTGCCTATTTTTTGTATTTTGTCATATTTTTTTAAGGGACTAACCGACAATGTAGTCGTAAAATAGTCAAAATTTAGTTCTAATCCAAGTTTTGCAGTTTCAAACATACGAAGAGCATAACATATTGTGCATCTTTTTTCGCCTTCCTTGCTGTTTTTGTAAATCTTGACCATTTGTAGCCATTTTTTGACATCGTATTGACCTATATGAAGTTTTATCTTGTGAAAACCGCACAGCTTCTTAATTTCATCAAGTCTGGCTTGATACTCTTTTTTGGGATGTATATTCGGGTTAAAGAAAAACAGTTCAAGTTCATATCTCGTTTTTAATCTTTCTATTACACTTGTTGCACAAGGAGCGCAACAGGCATGAAGCAACAATCTTGGCTTTTTGCTCTCATTTTGAGCTATTTTTGCAACAGGTTTGTAACTTAGCCTGTGAAGGTCGCACACACCGTATTTTTTAAGATTTTCTATGTGTTTTTCCGTGCCGTAACCCTTATGTTTTTCAAACCCGTATTCCGGATAAATATCTGCTACAAGCTTCATATATCTGTCACGCCAAACCTTTGCAAGTATTGATGCTGCGGCAATGGATTTAATTTTTGAATCGCCTTTTATTATTGTTTTATACTTTATGGGAAGAGTGAAATTATCCCTTCCGTCAATCAGCAGAAATGAAGGTTTTGTTTTTATATGCTCTATAGCCCTTTTTATTGCAAGTTCCGTTGCTTTGACTATGCCAAGTTTATCAATTTCTTTATTAGATACAACGCCTATTCCGTAGGTTGAATTTGACTTTATTATTTCATACAGTTTCTCTCTCTTTTTTTCACTGAGCTGTTTTGAATCGTTAATTTCATCAAGATTTTCAATATCTGTATTCAATATAACACATGCTGCAACAACAGGACCTGCCCAAGGACCCCTTCCTGCTTCATCAACCCCGGCGACTATTCCCATTTATCACGATACTCCATACATACAAATACCTATTATGAACCTATATCGCATCTATAGGCACAAGTTACTACCCTTCCCTTTTTTGAGTCTTGAATTACTATTTTTCTCATTCATACTCAATGCACAACATTAGCGGTTTATGATACCTCTTATTAATTTTTTTTAAAGCAAAAAATGTCATAAGTAAACATCAGTGGCCGTAAGGAGAAGGAACATTAGGGGTCGTGTCTTAACAGCCTGTTGAAAAACCTTCTTTTTCCATTGTTAAACTTCACTACTTTTCCCTGTGTTTTTAAGTTGTTACACAATTATGTAAAGCACACTCTCTGTTGGGACTTGAAATATTCTTGTGTCTGCCCTTAGAATTAATAAAATCATTTCAAGAAAGGAGGTTTAGCCTAAGATGA
>JAMOPP010000080.1 GCA_027064405.1 Desulfurellales bacterium | reverse complement strand
AGCGTTAAACGATTCCATATCAACTTCAAATCCGTTCTCTTTTGCAATATCACATGTCAAATCTACAGGAAATCCATAGGTATCATAAAGCTTAAAAGCATCTTCACCCTTTACAAACTTATCGGATGATTTTTTAAATATCTCATTCAAAACCTTGAGTCCGTCATCAAGGGTCTCGGAAAACTGTTTTTCTTCACTTTTTACTATATTAACAACCATCTCTCTGTTTTGTATCAATTCAGGATAAATGCCACCCATCTTGGTATTGACAGAATCGATAAATTTGTAGAGAAAAGCCTCATTTGCACCGAGTTTTTTACCAAATCTCATAGCTCTTCTCATAATACGGCGCAGAACATAACCCCTTCCCTCTTTATCGGGTATTACGCCGTCCGAAATAAGAAAATCGGTCGCTCTTATATGATCTGCTATAACACGAATTGCAACATCGTTAAGTTCGTTTTTACCGTAATCAAGAGCAAAATATTGGCTTACATCTTCTATGATATCCTTAAAAACATCCGTATCAAAATTACTGTGAACGCCCTGCATAATAGCAGCAACCCTCTCAAGACCAAGACCTGTATCTATACTCGGTTTTGGCAACTTGGTCATTACGCCGTTTTTGTCTTTTTCAAACTGCATAAAAACAAGATTCCAAAGCTCCAAATATCTATCGCAGTCGCACTCAATTGAACACTCAGGTCGTCCACAGCCAATACCCGGACCTTGATCTATATGTATTTCAGAACATGGTCCGCAAGGTCCTGTATCGCCCATTGACCAAAAATTATCCTTCTCTCCCATCCTGACTATCCTTGATGATGAGACACCTTCCTGTTTATTCCATATATCAAAGGCTTCGTCGTCATCACGAAATACCGTTATCCACAATTTGCTCTTATCAATACCAAGAGTTTTTGTTATAAATTCCCATCCAAAGTGTATTGCATCTTTTTTAAAGTAGTCTCCAAATGAAAAATTGCCAAGCATCTCAAAAAATGTATGGTGACGGGCAGTGTATCCAACATTTTCCAAATCGTTATGCTTGCCGCCCGCTCTTACACATTTCTGACAGCTTGTAGCACGGTTGTATTCCCTCTTTTCCTTTCCTAAAAACACGTCTTTGAACTGCACCATACCCGCATTTACAAAAAGCAAACTCGGGTCATTTTTCGGAACAAGTGGCGCACTTCTAACTATATTATGACCATTGTTTTTAAAATAATTTAAAAAAGCATCTCGTATTTCATCTGATTTCATCTTGCCTCCTTCTCGTAGCTACTAAAAAGTTCCTTTATCGTATCGTATTTAAATCCTCTTCTTGTCATATACGCATAGAGTTTTTCTCTTGCATTCTTTTTGTCGGATAATTTTTGTAACTGTTTAACAAAAACCGCTCTGCCGTATTTGGCCTCGTCAGCTTTACTTAAAAATTCAGAAATCAGATTCTCATTTATGCCCTTTTCTTTCATAGCGTATTGTATTTTTTTTACACCGTAGCCGGCTTTTAATTTAAAAAAGACAAAATTCTCCGCATATCTTCTATCGTTTATAAAATTTTTTTCTTTAACATAATTCAAAACATCGTTTATTGTCTGAGAATCAAACCCCTTTTTTAAAAGTTTACTTTTTATCTCATATTCCGTGTAATCTCTCTTGTTAAGTATATTCAAAATATATCTTAAAGCCTTTTTATACATTGTTATGTTACGCCACGAGCCCTCAATGCAAAATCATTAGGATTGGTAGCATACTCCATAGCGCGCTCAAGTGAAATCAAGCCCTTCTGATACAGCTCCATAAGCGATTGGTCAAATGTTTGAGTTCCGTAAGTATCTTTATTCATCTCAATAGACCGTTTTATATTATTTGTTTTTGAAGGATCAAGAATTGCTTCTTTAACAAATTCACTTGTAATCATAATTTCAATTGCAGGAACCATACCGCTTTCATCCTGTCGTTTTATAAGTCTCTGAGAAATCACAGCTTCAATCGTTGCTGAAAGTTGCAGTCTTATCTGATTTTGCTCATGTAGAGGAAAAGAAGATATGATTCTATTTATTGTTTCCGTCGCATCCTTTGTATGTAGTGTTGACATAACAAGATGTCCGGTCTCAACAGCCTCTAATGCGGTTGTTATAGTTTCCCTATCGCGCATTTCGCCGACAAGTATAACATCAGGATCCTCCCTCAATGCCCCTTTTAATCCGCTTGCAAAGCTTATAACATCATAGCCTATCTGCCTTTGAACAATGGAGCAGTTTATATCTTTGTGTAGATACTCTATCGGATCTTCAAGTGTTATTATATGTTTCTTACTTTTTTTATTAATAATATTAATCATAGAAGCAAGTGTGGTTGATTT
>JAMOPP010000079.1 GCA_027064405.1 Desulfurellales bacterium | reverse complement strand
CCATATTTCTATGTGGTCAAGGTTGCCAAGAACTACAACATCTTTCTCTATACCAACATCCTCTCTTAAAATTTGAGGAATAAGCAACCTGCCCTGTTTATCTATGTTTACATCTTGAGCTGATGAAAAAAACATCCTTTTAAATCTTCTTGCGGATTTATTTGTTAACGGGAGGTTTAAAGCCTTTTTTTCAAGTTCATCCCACACATTTTGAGTGTAAGCGTATATACATTCATCAAAAACAGTAAGTATTAGCGTGTTTGAATTTTTTTCTACAATCTTATTTTTAAACTTAGGAGGGATTTTTACCCTTCCCTTATCGTCTATAGAATATTCAAATTTACCTCTAAACATCCACCATTACCCACTTTTTACCACTTATACCTATTATAGCACATTATGTCAAGAGAAAATTGCGCAAAATGTACATAAAAAGTGTTTGTTTTAATGCAGTGTAAAAAATGTAAATATTACCGGTTGACACTTTTAACTTTTAGTAATATAAATTAAACCCAATGTTTGAGAGATTTTTAGGAGGTTACGATGTCGAGAAGAAGTGATATTATGTTAAAAGGACCGGAAAGAGCACCTCACAGATCATTATTTAAAGCAGACGGTTATACAGACATAGAACTAAGCAGACCTATCATAGCAATAGCTAATTCATATAACGATATAGTTCCAGGTCATGTTCATTTAAAGAGTGTGGTTGAGGCGGTAAAAGCAGGAATATATATGGCCGGCGGAACCCCTATGGAATTTAATGTCATAGGCGTTGACGACGGAATTGCTATGGGTCATCTCGGAATGCACTACTCTTTGCCTTCAAGAGAGCTTATTGCGGATTCCGTAGAAACTATGATAAGTGCGCATCCTGTTGACGGACTTGTGATTCTCCCTGCATGCGATAAAATTGTCCCGGGAATGATGATGGCTGCCGCAAGGGTAAATATTCCTACAATTATGATTTCGGGCGGGCCTATGCTTGCCGGAAGATTTTCAGGAACAGATATAGATTTGGCTCAAGTCTTTGAGGGCGTAGGCAAATACCTAAACGGTGACATAACGGAAAAAGAGCTGAAAGAGTTAGAGAATTCAGGATGCCCGTCCTGCGGCTCATGTTCAGGTATGTATTCTGCAAACTCCATAAACTGCATAAGCGAAGTTTTGGGACTATCCCTTCCCGGAAACGGTACAATTCCTGCACCGTTGTCCGACAGAATTCGTCTTGCAAAAGCTGCAGGTATGAAAATAGTTGAACTTGTAGAAAAAGACATAAAACCAAGAAACATACTAACAAAAGAATCTTTCCATAACGCAATATGTGCAGATATGGCTATGGGGTGTTCAACAAATACCGTGCTTCACCTTCTCGCAATAGCACAGGAGGCAAAGGTTGAATTCAGCTTGGATGATTTTAATGAAGTAAGCAATAAAGTTCCCGATTTATGTGCATTTTCACCTGTTGGGCCATATCATCTTCAAGACCTGAATGAAGCAGGCGGAATGATGGCTCTTCTAAACAGAATAGACCCGTTAAATGTGCTTAATAGAGACTGTTTAACGGTTACAACGAAAACAATCTATGAAAATTACAAAGATTCAAGGGTGTATAGGGAAGAAATTATACGACCTTTGGATAAACCTTACTATCCTAAGGGCGGATTAAGTGTGTTAAAAGGGAATCTTGCTCCATACGGAGCCGTGTTGAAACAATCCGGCGTTGATACATCAATGAACCATTTTGTTGGAAAAGCACGCGTCTTTGATTCTGAAGAAGATGCAATAAAGGCAATATTTGCAAAAGAAATAAACAAGGGTGATGTTGTTGTCATTAGATACGAGGGTCCTGCAGGAGGTCCCGGAATGAAAGAGATGCTCCAGCCTACAAGCGCCATAGCCGGAATGGGATTGGATAAAGATGTTGCCTTAATCACAGACGGAAGATTCTCAGGAGCCACAAGAGGGCTATCGATAGGACATATCTCTCCTGAGGCTGCAAAGGGCGGATTAATAGGATTGGTTGAGGAAGGTGACAAAATAGAAATAGATGTTGATAAAAAGACATTAAATCTGCTCGTCGACGATGAAACAATAGAAAAAAGGAAAGAAAAATTTAGTGCAAAAAAACCTAAAATAGATTATGGATACCTTGCAAGATATGCTAAAATGGTAGGTGGTGCCCACAAAGGTGCCATACTGGAATATTAACAACCGGAAGGAGTGTAACTTGGAAAAATACAACCCGTCAATAATAGAAAAAAAATGGCAAAAGTTCTGGGAAGAGAATAAAACTTACAAAGCGGAAATAAACGATAAAAAAAAGAAGTTCTATCAGCTTGAAATGTTTCCATATCCGTCAGGTAGA
>JAMOPP010000078.1 GCA_027064405.1 Desulfurellales bacterium | reverse complement strand
CTAAAAATATTTCTGATATGCTTTGTTACAACACTTCTATCAATATCAAACAATTCCGATATTTGCTTTTGAGTCAACCATATTGTTTCTTCTCTCAATGAAACTTCCATTTTTTTATCTTTATCCTGATAGATTACAATCTCATTTTCCATCCAAAATCTCCATCATCCCAAACCCTTGGGAGTTTCTGCTACCCAAGCCTGCGTCTATTGCAAAACGCAAAAGCTCTTTCTTTGCTTCAAGTACAAAATTTCCGCTCCAGCCCTTTATTATTATATAACGATTTTTTGTGCCAAATCTGACAATTTTTTCTTTGTTAAATCCATACGGTTTGATTTTTAGGTTATAAATACATGGCATTTTGTAAAAAGATTCCCATTTTTTTTGCATATTCAAGTTGACAAGGTTTTCAAAATCGCTATCCGTTGCAGCATAATAATAAGTTTTCTTACTTGAATTGTGCTCAAATGTCGAGTGCACCTCAATGGGTGTTAGCGCTTTGACGATTATTTTCTCTCTCTCAATCTTAAGTTGTTTTATTATACTTACGGATTCAACATTAAGCCGGTTTTGCCCCAAAAATTGCTCACCGTTTTTAAAAATTCCACTTGCAAACTTCTCCAAAATCCAGTCAACAGGCGATGAAATCAAAAAACTTATTCTTTCGGGAAAAATAAATTGTGAGTTTCTTTTATCGAATCTCGCTTTCTCTAAAATAGAAGAAAATACAAATAACTTAAATTTTCTTTTATTGTTCTCAAAACCCTTATCATGTAGCCATCTATCTTGTATATTGGAATAAATAAATGCCTGTAAATATTCATTAAAACCGGTAGGTAAAACAATACCCCTATTGCTTGACAGTGTTACCTTTATGCGCATAAAACACCCCTATTTTTTCAAATTATAGGAATTGTATTGGACAATGTCAAATTATAAATATATGTTTATTTTTTATTTAATCTTAAACGACTATCTATCTAACATACTCATCATAGATAAAAAAACGGGTTTTACGGCATCTTTAAGAATTTTAATATAATCCGTGTAATTAAAAATTAATCTCTGTGGAAAATACCGCTCTTGCCACCCTCTTTGTGTAAAAGATAGATATTTTTAATCTCAATCGAGCGATCAATTGCTTTACACATATCATAAATGGTAAGTGCAGCAACAGTTACAGCCGTAACAGCTTCCATTTCTATGCCGGTTTTGGCTGTAATTCTTGTTTCTGAAAAGATTTTTATGGTATCATTTTCATCATCCATTTCAAATTCAATATTAATGCCTTCAATGGGTATGGGGTGGCACATAGGAATTAAATAGGGCGTCTGTTTTGCGCCCATAATACCGGCAACTTGAGCAACTGCAAGTACATCACCCTTTTTTATCTTCCCGTTTTTGACGGCATTGTAGGCATCATTGGATAATTTAACCTCACCGTAGGCTCTTGCCGTTCTTAGCGTCTCTTTTTTGCTACTAACATCAACCATTTTAGCCCGTTTTTGTTTATTAAAATGTGTAAAATCCATTTTAACCCCCTATCGCCGACATAGAAGAATGTATGGATTCACTCAACATAGAGTGCTCCTTAGGCTTAACGTGAACCGAATACTTAATAAGCTTTTTGATTGTATTCTTATCTCTTTCTTTTATGGCATCCTTCAAATCTATTTTTAAACTATGCCCGAGACACGGCACTATGAATCCGTCACTTGAGAGCCTAATTCTATTACACACTGCACAAAACGCCTTTGACAACGGTGTTATAAAACCCACATATCCGTCTTTTACCTTATAGTAAACAGACGGTCCGTTTGTTTTTTTACTCGATTTTTCGATATCATATTTTTCTTTTATTATTTCTTTAATCTCATCAATACCCACAAAATACCGTCTCCAATGCTCAATAACATTTGTAGGCATAAATTCTATAAATCTTATGTCATAGCCCCTTTCGAGGGCAAAATCGACAAGAGGGACAATTTCTTTATCATTAATTCCTCTCATCACAACGGTGTTTATTTTTGTTTTTTTAAAACCGCATTTATCAAGAGCATCAAACCCCCTCAAAACGTCGTCAATATTGCCCAACCTCGTAACAGCTTTGAAATTCTTTCTATCAAGCGTATCAAGACTGACAGTAATTCTGTCAATTCCTGCTTTTTTTAATTTTTCAGCATAATAATCAAGCGCACTGCCATTTGTTGTGAGTGATATCTCGTTTATGCCCTTTATCTGTTTAAGCATAAAAACAAGATTATCCGGATATTTTCTTGCAAGAGGCTCGCCTCCCGTAAGCTTTACCTTAGAAATGCCAAGCTCGCTTGCAGCTTCCATAAAAAAAGCAATATCTTCATAGGTTAAAATGTTTTCCATAGGCTGCCAT
>JAMOPP010000077.1 GCA_027064405.1 Desulfurellales bacterium | reverse complement strand
ACATCCTTGAGCGCAAGCCAAACAAGGTCGCAGTATGCCTTCTACTTCTTTGAGATATTTTCCCACAAAATCACTATCTGCAACCAGAGCCCTTCCTATTGCAACAAAATCCGCCTTAAATTCATTTTTGACCTTCTCCACATCTTCAAAACTACCTATACGGCCAACTGCAATAACAGGCACACCTGCGCCATTTTTAATCTTTTGCGCCATTTCCCAGGTTTTACCCTTTGGCACAAACATATGCTGAAAATACCACGGAGGCGTTGAACAAACCGTTCCCGCAGATACATGAATTGCAGATACACCTCTTTCTTTCAAGATTTGTGCAAGTTTTATGCTCTCCTCTATCTTTATACCCTTTGGTATCATCTCATCGCCACTTAATCTAACAATTATAGGCAATTTTACGGCATTTTTTACGGCATCAAAAACCTCAAGAGGAAATTTAATCCTATTTTCAAATGTTTCGCCATACTCATCATCTCTATCATTTACAAATCCCGACATAAACTGAGCCAGGAGATAACCGTGGCCAAATTGAAGTTCTATTATATCAAAGCCCGCTTTTTCAGCCCTTTTTGCGGCATCCGTAAACAATTTTATAGCCTGCTCCATATCCTGTTTATCCATTCTTTTTGGGGAAGCTCCGCCATTTTCACAGGGTTTGTCTGTGGACGATACAAAATAATTCCCGGGTATTTTAGGATTTGCCATCCTTCCGGGATGATTCAGGTGCGCTATAACTTTTGTATCAAATTTATGCATAGAATCAGTCAATTTTTTTAACCCTTCTATTTTATCATCGTCGTCTATGCCAAGCTGAGTTGGAATCTCGCGCAAGCCTTTGTCAATATAAAGAGGTTCCGGTATAACAGCACCAAGATATTTGCACCTCTTTTCGTAAAAAGCTATGTGCTTTTCGTTTACTATGCCATCCCCCTTGGTGTATCCCAATTTTATGGGAGCAAATATAAACTCATTCTTCAATTCAAGCATCTACACACCTCCAAAACTTATTATTTATTAAACAAACTGCAACTCATTGTTATAATTCTAACTGTTATTTTTTAATAAGTCAACAATTTGACCTTAAAAATTTCAATTGCTTGGGACGAAAAAGTTTGATAAGAAAATATTATATTGCTATTTTATTGTTATGAGCAATTTTGTCTTGTCACCTTTTTGTTTGACAATTTAACTATTTTACATAAATTGAATATACAATAAACAAGGGGTTTTTATGTTTGATTCCTTAGCTTTAATAGTTGTTTTAAGTTTTATTATACCCTTTTTATCAATACGATTTGCGAAAGGAGTGATTCCTTCCGTTGCATTTGAGATAATCATAGGATTTATTATTGGAAAAAGCGGATTTAACATAGTGCAATTAAATTCAGAAGTTTTGAAGTTTTTTTCAGAATTCGGACTTTTATATCTGATGTTTCTTGGTGGGTATGAAGTTGATTTTTCTCAAATGGGTTCAAAAAGCAAAAAGTTTTTTTACTCACCTCTATTTTTATCCGCTACGGCATTTATTTTAACCTTTATACTCTCTTACCTATTTTCTCTATTTTTAATATCCCTGTTTCACTGCTCAAACTCCCCCTTTTATCTTACTCTGATTTTCTCAACAACATCCGTTGCCATCGTGTTTCCCATCTTAAAAGCCCGTGAAGATTTAAAAAAAATTTACAGACAGACCTTAGCACTCAGTGCAATAATTGCCGATTTTACAACTCTATTTCTAATTACCGTATATAGTATTCTAAAAACAAACGCAAACGGATTTGAAAAAATAGTTTTAATATCGGCAACCATCCTTGTGCTTTTTATAATTTATAAATTAAGTGGTATATTTACATCAAGCGAATATGTGGAAAAAATGTCTATTATGCTTAAACACAAGTCACACATACAAATCGGAATAAGGGGCTCATTTGCCGTTCTTTTTATTTTTTTGTTTTTGGCTGAAAAACTTGGCATAGAAGTAATTCTCGGCAGTTTTGTGGCAGGAATGATAGTTTCAAAGCTTCAGTCAAAGGAATCTTCAGTTATGTCCATAAAACTTGATGCAATCGGGTACGGATTTTTTATACCGTTTTTTTTCATATATCAAGGGGCAAAATCCTCTTTACCATTCAACACAAAAACAGGAATTATATTCATAATAGTTATACTTATCGGAGCTTACTTAATAAAAATGCTTTCATCAATACCCTTTAAATTAAGATTCTCTTTCCGTGAGACAGTTTCAGCCGGCATACTTTTAAGCGGAAGATTAAGCCTCGTTGTTGCAGCGTCCTTGATTGGTCTTCAACTTGGTGTCGTAAACGAGAGTGTAAATTCGGCTATGATTATACTTGCCGCTCTAAGTTGTGTCATATCTCCTGCACTTTTTAATATTATAGAAAAACCAAGATTCCATAAGCATAAATCGAAAATAATAGTAGTGGG
>JAMOPP010000076.1 GCA_027064405.1 Desulfurellales bacterium | reverse complement strand
AAAAATAAAGATCTTTTTTGTGAAAAGACGTTGGCTTATATAATCAATTAAACTATCAATATATTCTTTTACAGCTTCCTCATTAACATATTTTGTACCATCAAAGCCTTCTTGGGTCCCAATATGTGCCACTCTGTACACTAAAATGTCTCCATCTATTAACAAAGTTGTCATATTTTCTCCTCCCAACTCCTTTTTTCTTTTATATGCTTATAAAGCTGCGCAATATCTACAAAAGCTTTTAAAAAAGATTCTGAAGCATCTTCAGTTTCACAATAAAAGTTTTGTTGCATTTCCAAATATCTTGAAAAAGCAATTATTCTATGCCAACCTTCTAATTCTTCACATATATCTACCGCTATATTAAGCAAACTATCTTTATCTTGCATTGACAATCTCATCTTCACCCCTCCTTAGTGAGTTTCTGCCCAATTTTGTCCTACTTTATAATCACCCTCAAGTTTTACATGTAATTTATAATATTCACTAGCTTTTGTAATAGCTTCGCAACCAGCTTTTCCAATGTCTTCAGCAAGTTCTGGCTTGACTTCAATTTGCCATTCATCATGAATATTATTAACAAATTCATAATCTTCTCTTGGTATTAAACCTTCTTTTTGAAGTGTCTCATCAAGAATTACTAAAGCCCTTTTCATAACAATAGCACCAGCACTCTGAATAAGAAGATTTAAAACTGCATGTTCTTTTCTAATGTGCAAAATACGTCCATCTAAAGCTTTTATAGCTCCTGCTCTTTGTGCTCCTCTAAGAGTATACAATAATTTTTTTAAACCTGGTATATTCTTTACAAACATTTCTCTAAGCTTCTTGCCTGTTTTTTTATCACTACCAACAATCTGCCCTAGGAGTTTATCCCCAGCTCCATATAAGAATGCATAAATAAACCGTTTAGCTTCTTTTCTAGAAATACCCAAAATATCAGCATGATACTGATGCATATCTTCTGAAACTACTCTCTTAGCATAATTACCTTTATCAAATGGGAAAAGATAATGAGCAAACAAACGAAGTTCCAAACTACTTGCATCAATTCCTACAAGTTTTCTTCCTTCAGGAGCTATAAATAAACTGCGTAATTCTGTTCCCCACCAAACAGAATCTGAAGGAACTTGTGCTAAATTAGGTTTAAAATGAGCCATCCGATGACTTACTGTACCCATTGTCAATACTGAGCCATGAATTCTACCATCTTCCTCTACATACTTTAACCAAGCATTTGTACCTGTAGCTAATTGACCTAAACGCTTAGCTAAAGTCAAATATTCTAAAATTAAAGAAGCTTCTTCATATTTCTGAGATAATTGAGAAAGGATAGTTTCATTTATCATGGGTTGACCTGTTGCTGTAAAGATTTTAGGCTTCCAACCTAATTCCTGTAATCGTTCGCCAATCATTTTACGACTATTGGGATTAAAAGGCACAATTTTTTCTTTTATTTTTCCTGATTTAGTTTTAGTTCTAATTACTTTAGGAGGAAAGCGTCGCTGGAGTTCTGTATTCAACTCTTGCATACGTTTTTTTATCTGATCCAAATATAATAAAGCTCTTGATTTATCAAAAGCAAAACCATAATCTTCTTGTCTTGCTATAATCTGTGCAACCTTTGTTTCCAGTTCCAAAGGTTCTGTTTTTATTCGTTCTTTTTTTGTTAAAAGTTTTTTCCATAAAGCCTGTGTAACCCTTACGTCTTGTTGACAATACTCAATCATTTCAGGTGTTAAACTTTCCCAAGCTCCTTCTTTCTTTCCATATTCACCTTTCAAAACACCCAAACGATACCCAAAAGCTTCCAAAGAATATGAACCATATAAACGCCCAGGTAATTGTTTAAGTTTCACAAAACGATCATCAATACTTCTTAAATCATTCCAAACAAAAGCAGACATCAATAATGTGTCATACATTTTTGCAGGCTTAAACCAAGGGAAAAAGCTTTGTAAAACAGGAATATCATATTTAATAATATTATGTCCAATTACTATATTGTTATGTAGTTTTTTAACACCTTTTTCTACTTCATCACCTACAAAAGTCTCCATTTTTCCAGTTTCAGCATCCATTAAAACGAGGACCCAAATTTTGCTAGGGCGCCAGAGTGCGTTTGTCTCTATATCAAATATATATTTTTTCATGTTCTCACATCCTCCAGAAATTGCATCATTTTATCTATCTCTTTATATAAATCTTCAAAGGTTCCTTCATTTATTATTTCATAAAAAGGCATGAATAAATTAAAATAATTTTCTGTATAGTGCTTCTCATGTTCATGAGTAAAACCTGGACGATAGCTACGCACTCTTTGAGAAGCACTAACTTTTATAGGTATAAAACCAGCATGCAACAAAGTCATGTATTCAATAGGCAAACGAACATCAGGAACAACAATGTTTTCATGCTGGGTACTTTGTCTTAAAACCCATTTTGCAAATACTGCTG
>JAMOPP010000075.1 GCA_027064405.1 Desulfurellales bacterium | reverse complement strand
TATCTTTAAAAAATCATCCAAAAAACCTATCAGTGCAAAAAACAGAACACTTGCAAGGGCTATCCACGCTATGGATATATCAAGACGCGCCCACAACAATGACGAGGATAGAAAACCAAACCATATTATAATGCCACCTATAGTCGGGGTTCCGGTTTTCTGTTTGTGGGTTTTTGGCTCATATCCTTTAAAGTTGTCTCCTATCTGCATTTTTCTAAGGTAAGGTATAAATTTCTGCGCAAAAACAAGTGAAAAAAGCAGTGCCGTTATGCTTGCCATAATAGACCTAAAAGTTATGTAATGAACTATATTTAAAGGACTAAACAGATATATTAATTTTTGATACAGTAAATAGTAAAGCATTTTTATCCTTCTTTAAGTTTGTAAAATATTTCTTCCATTTTCATACCCCTTGAACCCTTAAGCAATATTTTATCATAATTTTTATATACAGCTTTTAATTTCATAGTAAGTTCCTCTTTTGAGTCAAAAAAATAGGCATCGTTTTTCGAACTATCGGAAAATTTATCATAGATTAAACGAGCAGATTCACCATAAGCCATCAAATCAAAATCAAACGAAGATGCAAAAATACCTATGTTTAAATGTTCCTGCCTTGAAAATTTTCCAAGTTCGAGCATATCCGAGACTATCAATAATTTTCTGCCTTTTGTTTTTGCAAAGTAGGATATCGCATATTTCATAGAATCCGGGTTTGCATTGTAGCAGTCCAAAATAAATTCTACGCCGTTTAAAATCTCTTTCTGCATTCTATACTTTTCAGGCGTATAAGAATTTATCGCATACTCCATCTCTTCTTTTGTTATACCGCTCTCATAATACCTTGAAACGGTTAAAGCCGACAAAATATTATAAATATTTATACCCCTGTTCTTTATATTCAAATCAACGACATCCCGAAACAGTGAAACTTTAAAATTTATCGAATCATCGTTTTCAGAATAGTAGAGTATGTGAGCTTCGCTTAAAGGATTAATAAGTGAAAAAGAAATTTTTTTACCATTTTTAAATGCATTTTTTAGATGTATATCATCGTTGTTGTATATACATAAAGTTTTATTTTTTGCTATTGATATTTTTTCTTTCAGTATGTTATCCAGAGAATCGAAATTACCGATGTGAGACTTTAGTATATTTGTAAAAACCGCACAATCAGCATAAAAAAAATTGGCAATATCAGCCATTTCGCCCTTGTGATTCGTGCCGCATTCAACAACACAATATTCTTCATCCCTTATTGATAAAAGTGTTTTTGAAACACCTATCCAGTTGTTTTCGTTACTTTTTGTTTTGCAGCTGTTTTTTTTTAAGGATAACATAGAATGTATTAAATCTTTTGTTGTCGTCTTTCCGCTTGAACCTACAACCGCTATTGATTTGGGACGGTTTTTTTTAAGATTAAATCCTGCAAGTTTCTTTAAAGCTGCTTTGGTATCCTTAACCAAGATATAGGGCGTATCAACCTCTCTTTCAACTATGCTCAGAGCAGCTCCTTTTCTACGGGCATCTTCAGCAAATAGATGACCGTCATATTTTTCACCGTTCAATGCAAGAAAAATATCATACATTTCAATTTCCCTTGAATCTATACTTACCTTATTAAATTTGGAAATCTTAGGCGGATTAATTTTAATCGGCTCAAGCAGTTTTATCAATTCATCAACAGTTATATATTCCAATGTTCTTTTATTACTTCCCTATCGTCAAAATGTATAGTCTTATCATTCAAAATTTGGTAATCTTCGTGACCTTTTCCAAGCACTGCAACAATATCGTTTTTCTGCGCCATATCAAGAGCCCTTAAAATTGCCTTTTTTCTTTCTACCTCGGTAAAAATATTATCCCTTCTTTTTATTCCGCTTAAAATATCGCTTATGATTGTTTCTATCTTTTCGCTTCGCGGATTATCGCTTGTAACAAAAACTATATCCGCAAGTCTGTCTGCTGCAGCTCCCATTTTAGGTCTTTTTGTAACATCCCTGTCACCTCCGGCGCCAAAAACAACAATCAGCCTGTTTTTCTTTATGTCATTCAGCGTATTTAAAACATTAACCATAGCATCGTCTGTATGAGCATAATCCACAACGGCGTACTTATCCTTATACTTAAAAAATTCAAGTCGCCCCGGCACCGTTTTGCAGTTTTTTATGCCCTGCTCTATTTCGTTTGCATCTTTTCCAAAATAAGAGGCTACACCTACCGCACACATTATGTTGTAAATATTGTATTTTCCTATTAATTTTGACTCTATATGCAAGGTTTTGCCGAAAACACTTAGTTCCATTTTTATGCCTTCCGTATTAAACGAGTATTCCAGAGGAAAAATGTCAGCATTGGCACTAAATCCGTATGTTATGGTATTCCCGTCTTCAATTATTTTGTGCGCATATTTATCATCTATATTCACAACCCTCTTGTCGCCTTTTTTGAAAAATGAAATTTTAGATGCGGCATAACGCTCCAT
>JAMOPP010000074.1 GCA_027064405.1 Desulfurellales bacterium | reverse complement strand
TCAGATTTTCTGGAATAAGCTACCTAAGGATTTGAAAACGATAATTCTTGGATGTGTAAAAGATGCTACAGCTTACGATAGAAAAGAAGCTGAAAAACTAAGCAAAGAGCAAAAGGCTCTTGTTTTGAAGAATCCAAAGGTTAAGCTTGTTACTTTGACAAAAGAGCAGAGGGCTGTTTGGGCAAAGAAATTGAGAGCTATTTATCCTAAATTTTACAAGGTCATCGGTAAGGGTTTGATTGAAGAAGCGATAGCTGAAGGTAAAGATATTAAATAAGTGGTTTTCTTTTTAATTGGGCGTAAGCAATTAAAAATTGCTTACGCCCAATTTCTTGTCGAGAGGTAGCTACAATGAATTTTATTTTAGCCATAGATAGAAGCCTTGATAGAATTGACAGGGTAATAATGGTTATCCTATTTAGTTTGGCAACCATGTTGGCCTTTATAAATGTCGTGTTACGCTATATGTTTGGTTTCAGTCTTGTTTGGGCGGGAGAACTTACTACATATTTATTCGTATGGGCAACGATGTTTGGTGCAAGTTATGGATTTAAAATAGGAATGCATATATCATTCAAAGCCCTTATACAGGTTTTTCCTCCTAAATTGACAAAAATCGTTTCTATTTTCTCTTTGGTCATCACACTGTTTTACCTATCTATGTTGACGGCTTGGGGAGTGAATCTCGTTAAATTTGACTATATGACAGGACAAGTTTCTATTGATATGCAAATACCTTTTTGGATTATTTATTTGATAATACCAATTACTATGGCAACAGCTGCTTGGAGAACGTTTGTTAAGTTAGTAGAGGTTATTAAGCTCCCTCCTGAAGATGTTCTTAAATATCAAGACAAAAAAATGGAAAACAGAGAAAAGGAGGGTGCTATAGAATGATAGCGTTGGTTTTAGCGGGTGTGCTGTTTACCCTTATTGCTATAGATGTGCCCATAGCAGTAGCTTTGGGTATGGCGGCAACCATAACGATATTTGCATTTACCGATTTGCCATCTTTGGTTGTTGCTCAAAAATTATTTACTTCTATTGATAGATTCTCCTTGATGGCTATTCCGTTTTTTGTATTGGCTGGTTCTTTTTTATCAGAAGGCGGAACTGCAAAAAGAATTATAAACTTTTCTCATGCAATGGTAGGGCATTTGCCGGGCGGGTTAACGATGACGGCTATAATGGCCTGTGCAATATTTGCTGCGGTTAGTGGCTCTTCTCCTGCCACTGTTGCTGCTATAGGCTCGATAATGATTCCGGCTATACGCCAAGCCGGATATTCCGATACATTTAGTATAGGTTCTGTAACGACTGCGGGCTCTTTAGGTATTCTTATTCCTCCGTCTATAGTCTTGATTGTTTACGGAGTAACAGTTAACGTTTCTATTGGAGACCTTTTTTTGGCCGGCATATTTCCAGGTATTATGCTGGCAATAATGCTTATGTTTCTAACATATATATTGGCTAAAAAAGAAGGCTTTAAGAAGACCAAGCCTGCATCGATTAAGGAAAGACTAAAGGCTTTATTTGACAGTTTTTGGGCACTTATGCTTGTTGTTATCATTATCGGAGGAATATATTCAGGTATTTTTACACCCACTGAAGCCGCTGCTGTTTCTGCCGTTTACGCATTTATCGTTTCTAAGTTCATATATAGGGATATAAAATGGAAAGATGTCCCTAAAGTAATTCTTTCTGCTGCAGCAACAAGCGCCATGATACTGTTTATTATAGCTAATGCTATGCTTTTTGCGTACTTTTTAACAATTCAGCAGATACCTCAACAACTTATACAGATTGTAGCGACTTTACATATATCTAAATATGTTTTTTTGGCAATCTTGAATCTTTTGTTGATAATTTTCGGATTCTTTATGGAACCCTCTAGTATTATTATGGTAACGGCACCGTTAACATTTCCTATAGCCATGCAATTAGGTATAAATCCAATCCAGCTGGGAATAATATACACGGTTAATATGGAAGTAGGAATGATGACCCCTCCGGTTGGCCTTAATCTATTCGTCGCAAGTGGGATAACAGGGAAAAGTATTCAGTATGTTGCAAGAGCATGTCTTCCATGGTTTATTACCTATTTAATAGGCCTTTTGGTTATTACATATGTTCCTGCCGTATCTACTGCAATATTTAAAATCCTATAATCCAAATGCCCGTTTCTTCGGGCATTTGCTTTGTTTTTATGTGAAGAAATGATAAAAATGGGTATGATATTTGAAATAAACAAAAATAAAATTAGAATAGTAGTTGTTATGGGTATGGTGTAGTTGGGTGTGATAGGGTAATTTAGTAAAGAAAGAAAATGAGAAACAGGTGAAACTATGGAGAACAAAAAGAGCAGTGTAAAAGATGCTTTGTGCTATATTGGTGTGGGTACGATTTATGGTTATTTTTGCGTGTTTGGTAAGAATGTAAAGATAGGTAAAAATTGTGTAATAGGCAACAATGTAATTATTCATGATGACACAATAATCGGCGATAATGTCAGGATAGATGATA
>JAMOPP010000073.1 GCA_027064405.1 Desulfurellales bacterium | reverse complement strand
CCTGTGGAGAGAGGCTCTGTGGACGACTGTGGCACTATGCCACCTAAGAAGCACCCTCTCGCTGAAGCAGGAATCCAACAGCATAACCTAACTTTGGTTAGGATTGCGTAGGTATGGAGGAACGGTATTCAAAGCATAATGTGTGCTTGCAGTATTATGAATCTGTATTATTGATAATCATTAAGTCTAACATAAATAAAGGGAGGTCAATGGTTGAGTATGTTTAAGGTAAATAAAACCGTGGAAGAGATAAACGAAAAAATAAAGCATGGTGAAGCTGTTATAGTCAATGCCGAAGAAATGATAGACATAGTAGACAAAAAAGGCATAATTGAAGCTGCAAAAAGCGTTGATGTAGTTACGACAGCTACATTCGGCACAATGTGCTCAAGCGGTGCTCTGATTAACTTCGGACACACAAAACCTAAGATTAAAGCATCTGAAGTTTATCTAAACGATGTTGCCGCCTATGGAGGTTTGGCAGCGGTTGATGCGTACATAGGCGCAACTGCCGTAAAAGCCAAAGATCCGTTAAATGCAGTACATCCAGGCAGATTTGAATATGGCGGGGGACATGTAATTGAAGATTTAATAGCAGGTAAAAAACTTAAACTCATTGCAAAAGGATACGGAACGGACTGCTACCCTTCAAAATATGCAGAAATGGAAATTACTATAGATGATTTAAAACAGGCTACGCTTGCAAATCCAAGAAATGCATATCAAAATTACTCTGTCGCCATAAATACAACAGATAAAACAATTTATACATATATGGGCGTCTTAAAACCAAAAATAGCAAACGCAACATACTCGTCAGCAGGACAGATGTCGCCATTAATGAACGACCCATTTTACCTAACTCTCGGAATAGGAACAAAGATATTCTTGGGTGGAGGAACAGGATACATTGTTTACAATGGAACACAACACAATCCCGATGAAAAGCGCAATAATCGCGGAGTTCCTATGACAGGAGCAGGCGCCCTCGCCGTAATGGGTGATATGAAAAATATGAACTCTAAATACATCAAAGGTGCGTCTATTTTGGGATATGGTGCATCCTTAAGCATCGGCATAGGTGTTCCAATACCCGTTTTAAATGAAGAAATAGCATTTTTTACATCGGTTAAAGATGAGGATATAGATGCCTACATATTTGATTACGGATACGACTACCCGAGAAGAATAGATAATAACTACGGATTAACCAACTACCGTGATCTTCGCTCAGGTCAAATCACCGTAAAGGGCAAGACAGTGCCGGCAACACCATTATCAAGTTACTATATGGCATTGGAGATATCGGAAAAGTTGAAAGAGTGGATTATGGATAAAAAATTCTATCTAACTCAATATGCCGAACAACTGCCTACTTCTAAAGATTATGAACCGATGAAATATGTAAAGGGTAATATATAAATAATGAAAAGATTTTACAGAACCTACTACAACGGCAACCTTCTTAGTTACGAAATCTCATACAAAGAGAGTGACATTTTTATATCATCTTGTCTTTGTGATAGGTTCGAAATTTTTCAATATTTAAGACATTTAAGAATTGAGCTTGAAAGATATATAGCGGCAAACAAAAGTTTTCTTACGGCCCTATCGCCAATCAAATTTGATAAAAACGCCCCGTCTGTTGCTCAAAATATGATAAAAGCTTCTTGTGAGGCAGGCGTTGGACCTATGGCTGCGGTTGCAGGAGCTTTTGCGGAAAAGATTGGAAACTTTATTTCAAAAAAATGTGAAGAATGCATCGTGGAAAACGGTGGGGATATATTTTTAAAATTAAATAAAGAGGCTAAAATAGGCATCTTCACTAAAAATAAATATTTTCAAGATAAGCTCAAAATAAAACTTCCAAAAAGCGACAAACCCTTTGGAGTATGTTCATCAAGCTCAAAATTAGGGCCATCTCTAAGCTATGGAGATGCCGATTTGTCGCTTATAGTGTCGCACAATGCGGCTTTGTCAGACGCACTGGCCACAGCTTGTGCAAATATTATAAAAAGCACACAAGACATAAAGAAGGCTATGGATTTTGTAAAAAATAAAAATATAACAGGCTGTATCTTTATAAAAGATAAAACTCTCGGGATTTGGGGAGATTTATCTTTATGCAAAAAGTAAGGAGGAAAAATGATTTCTAAAAAAATTATGCTAAAATTCAATAAAGCGACATCCAATCAACCCATAATATCCAATCTTGCTAAGACATATAACTTAACATTTAATATAATGAGCGCTCAGATATTTCCAAGAAAAGAAGGATTCGTTATTTTTGAGCTAACCGGAAACGAGACCGATTTTCAAAAGGGGACTCAATATTTAAAGGATAACGGAATAAATATTCAACTAATCGAAGAGAGCATAATTAGAGACGATGACAAATGTTATCATTGCGGATTTTGCGTTGCCGTATGTCCTACAGAAGCATTAATTATTGACGATAAAAAGACTATGAAGGTCAATCTTCACAAGGATAGATGCATAGCCTGCGGATACTGTGTCGGGGTATGTCCTGTAAAAGCAATAAAATTATCTGAATTTGCTTAAAAAATTAAAGACCTGCAAAGATTTATTTTACAGGTCTTTGTTAAACTATTTAAATCTCTAAAGAATCGCCCGGTTTTAAAATTTTCACTTCGGCTTTATCTCCAACAAGCTTAACAAACTCATCGGGATCCTGCCTTATTAAATCCCAAGCAAGGTAGTGCATAGGCATAACCATCTTAGGTTTTAAAAACTCAACAGCCCTTGCGCCATCTTCAGGTCCCATTGTAAAATTATCACCTATTGGAATCATAGCAAGATCAAGCCTATTTTCGCCTATAAGTTGCATATCTAAAAACAATCCCGTATCACCCGAATGATAAATTTTCTTGTTGTCTATCTCAACAACAAACCCACATGGATTACCTGTATAAACAATGCCCTCTTCTTCATTCATAACAGCACTTCCGTGATGAGCTATTGTTAATTTTACCCAAAAATCATCACTGAATCTGTGAGCGCCACCTATGTGCATAGGATGAACATTTTCAATACCCTTTCCCTGCAAATATGTAATAAGTTCAAAAGGTGCAATAACCGTGGCTTTTGTATTTTTTGCTATTTTTATAGTATCTCCAAGATGATCCCAATGTCCGTGTGTTACCAAAATGTAATCAACACTGATATCTTCCGGCTTTAGACCATTCTTAATATCAGGATTATCCGTAATATAAGGGTCTATAATGAATTTTGTCCTTTCACCCTCAACAAGAACAGCAGACTGACCTATCCATGTAATTTTTGGCATTTCCAATACCTCCTTAAAGTTAATATATTAAATATGATATATTATTTAATAAATAATGTCAATAGCATAATCACAAGAAGGGCAGATAGGTGTTAAACTATATCTATACTGTGCGTCAATAATTAATTTATATTCAATTAGTTTAATTTTTTCCTTGACCTGAGGCTATAGATTATTGTATTACTTAAAGTAGAATATTTTATATTTTTTTTGGAGTTTGTTATGGTTAGATTTTTACAAAAAAGCGTAGTTACAAGAAGTGCTTTTTATATGATTGTTGCAGGAATACTTATGGGATTAACTTTTTTGCCATTTTCACATTATATGCTTGGAGTTGAGAATAAAACAATATATCAATTCGTGTACATTGCAACCTGCATAGGCTCAGGTGTGGTGGTGGGTATCACATCCTTTCTCGTGCTTAGGTTTACGGTTTTAAAAGAACTTTACAATCTCTCAAACAAGATAGAAAGCATAACAGACAATATATTAAACTACAAAAAAGGCACTATTGAGAATATAGACAAATGCCATGACTGCTATATATCACTTGAATCTGACGATATCTTAGGCAACATATCCAAAAAATATAACTATCTTATACGACTCATAAGATCTCTTTTCTGGCAACACGAAAGGGAGGAGGAGTTTTCCTCAATTTTAAATCGGAGTTTGGAGATGGTAGAATTGGATAAAAATGCGATTGATTTTATATCCTTAATAACAAAATCCGCAGCTGCACAGATATATCATATAGATAAAGACAAGGAGATTCTGCTTGGATATGCAAAGGGTATCAAAACCACTCTTACTGAAAACAAAAAATACTCTTTAAGAAGTATAATAGAAGAACAAAAAACCGTTTCATTAAAAGACTATCAAGTTGAATTGGTTGAATTCGGGGTTTGCGACATAAAACCTTCTGAAATTTTATATTTTCCAATTCGATACAATAATATGGGTGTAGGATTGCTTGTAATATATCTTACTACATATATTACATCTGAGAAAAAATCCTTAATAGAAAATTTGCTGAGCAGTTATGCCTTAGCCTATCAAAACGCAGTGTCATACGAAAGAATACAGGATATAGCGGCTTTAGATGAATTAACGGGTCTATACAACAGAAGGTTCGGTATGAAAAGGCTGACAGAAGAGTATGAGAGAGCCAAAAGAACAAAAAGTTGCTTGTGTGCTGTTATGTTTGATATAGATCATTTTAAAAAAGTGAACGATACCTACGGACACCAGGCGGGTGACTACATACTCTTATCTTTTGCAAAAATACTTCAGAAAAATTTTAGAACCGAAGATGTTGTTATGAGATATGGCGGGGAAGAATTTCTATGTATTTTAAGTAATATGGATGCAAATTTAGGCTATAATAAAATAGACAGCATAAGAAAAGAGGTCGAGCAGTCCGTATTTAATTTTAATGGATCTAAAATAAAAATTACAATATCTGCCGGCGTCGCAACACTACTACACGACAACGCAAACAATTTAACTATAGACGGTTTGATAAAAAATGCGGATGAAAATTTGTACAAAGCAAAAAATTCAGGGAGAAACAGGGTTGTGTGCGACCAACATTGCCGAGAGGAATGTGCGACTTAGCCTAAAATTCTTATTTTTATTGCTTTTATAATATTTTTATGCATATTTAAAGAGGCTTGTATATCAAATACAAAAGACCGCAACAATTTAATTGGTTAAAGGAAATAATAGATGTTGCACAGCGAAATATTTTATCTGTTTCTCATTATAACATTCGGGTATCTACTTGGTCATATAAAAATAAAGGGTTTCTCGCTTGATATTTCGGCTATACTCATTGTGGCTCTCATTGCAGGACACTTTGGCGTTGTAATACCGGGAGATTTTAAATTTTTTGGACTCGCAATATTTATATATGCTGTCGGGCTACAATCAGGACCGGGTTTTTTTGAAACAATCAAATATAAAGGTATAAAATTTAATATACTCTCAACTCTACTTCTTGTTCTTATTTTTGTATCTGTTATTGCGTTTGGAAAACTTATACCGTTACCTGTTGGCATTACAGATGGTGTTTTTACAGGTGCCATTGCAAGTGCCCCTGCCCTTGCCGCCGCTTTGGAGATAAAAAATACCCCGTCTTTATCAATTGCATTTGGTGTTGTGTATCCTTTCGGAATAATTACAACCGTGCTGTTTATACGATTTTTACCCGTAATTTTTAGAGTGGATTTGAATGAAGAGGTGGAAAAGTATGAAATTTATCAAAAATCTCTTCATCCGGATATATTTACCAAAAACTTTAAGATTACAAACGACAATTTTAAAAATAAGAAAACATACAAATCCCAAATAGAACAGATGACAGGAACAATTATAGAAAGGGTAGAATCGGAATATCCGATTGATCCGGATAAAAAAGATACTATTTTACACCACGGCGACATTGTAAGGGTTTCCGGAACGGGTGAACAACTTGAAAATATAAAAATTTTATTAGGAGAAGATATAGGAGATGCATATAAATTTCATGATGATATGAAAGTTTATCGTCTGCTTGTAACATCAAAACAGATAGTAGGCAGAAAAATTGCTGAGATTAAAGAATTAAAATCCTTAAGAGCCGTAATAACAAAAGTCAGACGAGCCGGTATTGATATACCGCCCTACCCATCCTTATCGCTAATGATTGGAGATAAACTGTATGTTGTTGCTCCTGAAAAATATAAGCAGAAAGTAACAAATTTAGTGGGGAATGACCTGTTAAAATATCCTGCAGCTGATTTTCTTCCCATTTCTCTTGGCATAGTTTTTGGTATTTTTATAGGGAGCATACCCTTTGTGGTTCCAATCATAGGAAGTATAAAATTAAGTTTTGTCGGCGGTATTTTGGTTACAGCTCTAATCCTCGGCAGAATCGGAAGAACCGGCAATATAATATGGCAGCTTTCTCCTCATTCCAATACGCTTATGAAAACCTTAGGACAGCTGGTATTTCTTGCCACAATAGGTACAAATTCAGGAAAATACCTGTTTGAAGCTATAAAAACCGGCGGATTTACCATTATATACATAGCAATTTTTTCAGTACTTATATCTTTATTTATAGTTGCCTTTATCAGTAGAAAATTTTTAAAAATAAATTTTTTAGATATAATGGGACTTTTATCGGGTTCAATGACATCTACGCCTTCACTTACCATGTCAAACAGTATAACGAATTCGGATTACCCTTCGATAAGTTATGCTGCCGTATATCCTCTTTCTTTGGTGCTTTCTATTATTTTGGCTCAACTTGCCCTGAAAATCTAAAAAAACAAACAAATTTACAATATGAATTCTTAAGACAAAGGATTGTATTATAGTAGCATTTCAAACTGATAAATTTATTAAAGAGGGTCGGACACTTAGATTTTGAACAAAAAGGAGTGTTATTTCCGTGTATATTCTGAATTTTTTTTGCTGAAGAGTTAACTTTTTATTATCTATATCTTTTAGCTTGCTTTTATAAATCTCTTTTTGCGTGCTGTTTTCTGAGGATTTAAGCATTGTTTCAATCCTAAGTTTATCCAAACTGTATTTTTCAAGCTTTGCATTGATACTGCTACCTATTTTTACTTTTATCTGCTCATCTTGCTGTTTTTTAGGACAATATGTCTCAACAGACGAGTGGCCTGATGTGGCAGCAAGAAAATCGCCTTCCCGATTAAGATTTAGACGCAAATCCTTGCCGACAACATAACAGCCGTCCATATTAGCTTTTTTTTCAAATCTTTGTATATTTGCGGATTCATGCGAAGATACCCTTGATATGGAAGATGCGGCACTTGCGGGCGAATCGGAACCCCATTCGCCCGGATCAAGCTTATACCTCAAGACAGGATTAGAGGCTGTATCTATGTTCATATTAACCTCTTAAAGACAGTTACTTACAAGAAACTACATTAATTAACCAATCTTACTTCCCGGTTTAACATCTTTTTCAGGTGAAAGTAGGGCAACCGTTTTGCCATCTTTCGCCGCAAGAAGCATCCCGTTTGATTCTATGCCCATAAGTTTTGCCGGTTTCAAATTTGCTACGACTATAATTGTTTTACCAACCATCTCTTCTGCAGAATAGTGTTCTTTCAATCCGGCAACAAGCGTTCTCGGATTCTCTTCCCCTATATCTATAGTGAGTTTAAGAAGCTTTTTTGATTTTTCAAGTGCTTCAGCTTCAAGAATCTTTGCAGCTCTTAAATCAACATTAAAAAATTCGTCTATTGTTATTTTGTCACTTTTTTTCGTTTCTTCTGTTTTCGAATCCTTCTTTGGAGCACTCTTCTTTTTCTTTTTTTCATCAATTTTTTCGAAAATCACACCACCTTTTTGCACCTTCAGGGTAGTAATAGAATAAAAATCCGTAAAAAATTTCAAATCGTAATTTTCGATAGAGTTCTCAAATCCAAGCTGTTTCCAAATCTCTTTTGCCGTATCAGGCATAAAAGCCACAAGCATTCCTGCTATAAATTTTAAAGATGAGACAATATTATAGAGTACCTCCTGAAGTTCGTCGTTTTTGGCGTTCTTCTTTAAATTCCAGGGCTCTTTAACTGTAATATATTTGTTTGCGTCCCTTATAAACTCAAATATATAAGACAATGCCTCGTCAAATCTGAAAATCTGCATTGATTTTTCTATCTTTTCAAATATTTCAGATGACATATTGCTTAAACTTTTATCGGTTATAATATTGGGCTTAGATACAACAGATGAAGAATATTTGTCAACCATAGTCAAACTTCTGTTCAGCAGGTTTCCGAGATCATTGGCAAGTTCCGAGTTGATTCTTGCTATCATCTCCTTCTCGGAAAAATCTCCGTCAAGGCCAAACGGCACATTTCTCAATAAAAAGTATCTGTATGCATCTTTAGGATACTTTTCTATTATTTCATTAGGGTTGACAACATTCCCTAAAGACTTACTCATTTTTTTGCCGTCAACCGTCCACCATCCGTGTGCTACAATGTGTTTTGGTAAAGGCAGGTTAAGCGCCATTAAAAATGCAGGCCAGTAAACAGCATGAAATCTTAAAATATCTTTTCCTACAAAATGAACATCAGCAGGCCATATTTTGTTAAAGTCTTCCTTTTCGTTGCAACCTATTGCACTTATATAGTTTAAAAGGGCGTCAAACCAGACATAAACAACATGCTTTTCATCATTTGGCACCTTGATACCCCAATCAAACGAGGTTCTTGTTATGCTTAAATCCTTTAAACCGCTTTTTACAAAACTTTTTATTTCATTGTATCTCGTGTTTGGAATGACAAAATCCGGATGACTTTCATAGAATTCCAAAAGCCTGTCCTGATAGTTTGATAATCTAAAAAAATAGCTCTCTTCCTTTACAAGATCAACCTTTCTGCCACAATCAGGGCATAGATGTTCTTTTCCCACATCAAGTTCGGAATAGTAGCTTTCGCAGGGAATACAGTACCATCCCTCGTATTCATCTTTGTATATGTCGCCTTTTTTAAGAATGGATTCAAAAGATTTTTGCACGCATTTTATGTGATAATCGTCCGTTGTTCTTACAAAAAAATCATTCGTTATATCAAGTTTCGTCCATAGGTTCTTAAAGTTTTGCACTACCCTATCAGCCAATTCTTTTTCCGTTATGTGCGCTTTTTTTGCTGCTTTTTGTATCTTTTGACCGTGCTCATCCGTTCCTGTCAAAAAAAATACCTTTTCATTTTTAAATCTCTTATACCTCGCAACCGTATCTGCAGCTATCGTAGTATAGGAGTGACCTATATGAGGAACATCGTTAACGTAATAAATTGGTGTGGTTATGTAATATTTTTCTTTTCTATCTGCCATTTTCAACTCCTTTTTTTATTATTTTTGTTATGTCACTAACATTAACTTCAACCATCATTCTATCTTTATTCCTTATAATTAAAGTTTTTTTAATCGGATTAATATAAACGACCTTGCCCTCAACATCCCCTACAGCAACAATTGAATCCATAGGTGGAGCCGAGCTCATAAAATCGTTATATGTATTTTGCTCATAGTATAAACAACACATAAGTCTTCCGCACGCTCCGGATATTTTCTTTACATTAATGTTTAAATTCTGATCTTTTGCCATTTTGACGGATACCGGATTAAATGTTCTTAAAAATCTTGAACAGCAAAGTTCGTCACCGCACAATCCCAATCCTCCTATTAATCTTGCCTCGTCTCTTACGCCAATCTGTCTCATTTCTATTCTTGTTTTAAAAAGCGATGCAAGCCTTTTAACAAGTGCTCTGAAGTCAACCCTTCCCGGAGATACAAAATAAAATATTATCTTGCTTCTATCAAGCATACATTTAACTTTCACCAATTTCATATTTAAAGCAAAATATCTTATTTCCTCTTTGCATTTTATAAAAGCCTCATCAGCAAAACTTTGATTTTTCTTATCTGTCTCTATATCTTTTTCCGTAGCTTTTCTTATTATGTGTTTTAAATCTTCATCAACGGTTTTGCTTGATTCTATTCTCATAACCTTACCTATGCTTATGCCTCTTTCGTGTTCGGCTACAACCAAGTCCTTTACCTTTAAATCCATATTATTGTATTGAAAGGGATAAAGATCGCCCACATTATCAAATTCAACCAAAGCTATGTTCATTATTTCCCCCCAAAAATTTTCAAAAACAGTGCCATTAAAAACAGCTTTTTATTTAAATTAAACTCCTTAAATGTCACTATTTTTTTATTTATGTAATCCGCATATTCCGTATATCCGTTTAGAGAACATTCATAGGATAATTTATCGAGTATTGCAATAATTTCATCCTTTGAGTTGTTTTCCATCTCTTTTATATGAAACAAAAAACCTTTACTATCTTTCTCTTTTATAAATTCATAAAGTTTACTTAAATCCTGATTTTTTTGTTTTATTTTGATAACCTGAGCCCTTGATTTTATGGTATCTAAAATATTTTTTTTGCCGTAGATAACAAAATAATTGTTTTCTTTGGGCTCTTCTATCATTTTCAGCATAGAATTTTGTGCGACATAACCAATTTCACCAAATATAAAGCACTGTTTATAATCAATCTCACTTGAGCTTAAATTAATCACCTTTCTCACATCGTCTATCTTCAAATCTTCATAAAGAAAAATATGTTCTTTTTTGACATCCAACCCCTTACACAGCGAAAAAGCATCCTCTTTTGATGCATTTTCAAGCATAAAAACATTAAATTTATCTAAATTTTCTCCCATATTCCCCTAATGTCCTTAAAAACATCATCTACATCTTTTTCTCCGTTAATAATAAAAAAATTGCTGTAACTCTTGGACATTTCCAAGTATCCGCTTCTCACCCTTTCAAAAAAATCACTTGACCTGTTTTCTATGCTATCCTTTTTGTTTAATCTTTTATTCATAGTGTCAACGGAAACATCTATACAAAAAACAATGTCAGGCACAATTCCACCGGTTGCAAAACGGTTTGCTTTATCAATAAAATCGAAATCTATTGAACTGCCGTAGTGCTGATACGCTATAGTTGAAAAAAGGCTTCTGTCGCTTATTACACAGCCTGATTGAATATATTTTTTGACATTTTCACAATTTTGCGCTCTGTCTGCAAGAAATAAAAAAAGTTTGGCTTTATCGTTTAGATGTTCGTTTAGGATAATCTTTCTTATTTCTTTTGTTTTCTTGTCTCCGCCGGGCTCTTTTGTGAAAAATGCTTTTATTTTTTTATTCAGCAAATACTCATAAAAAAGTTTTGCCTGGGTTGTCTTTCCCGAGGCATCAATACCCTCAAAGGCTATATACCTATTCATCTACACACCGAGAACTGTATATATTTTTACCTATAATTCTTACCATATCGCTCCATTGAGAATCTCCGCTGAATTGGGCATCTGAAACAGGCTGCATTCTTGAATCAAGTATATCTATCAAATTAAACAAAACAGCCTCTTTGGTTTTCGGCTTTTTGGGAGAGCCATATTCATATTCTCCGTGATGACTCAAAATACAATGCAGAATATTCATTGCCTTTTCACTTGAAAGTATATTTAGCTTTTCTATTCTATTTTGAACCATAGTGTATCCAATTACTATATGACCTAAAAGCTTACCTTCGGTTGTATAGTTGAATGTAATAGGATCAAGCTCATAAACCTTGCCTATATCGTGTAAAAGTGCGCAGGACACAAGCATATCCTTATCAATTTCTTTATAAAAATCACCCATTTCAAGTGCTATTTTTGCAACGGATAGCGTATGTTCAAGCAAACCGCCCACATATGCATGGTGCATTGTTTTTGCAGCCGGAGATTTAACAAACTTGCTCAAAAAATCTTCATCTTCAAACACATTTAAGACGAGTTTTTTTAAAGATTGATTTTTTATAGAATTTATGACTGCAAAAAGTTCATTTTTCATTGAACCTATATTTTTGTCTGTTGAGGGTAGAAAATCCTCCTTTTTTATTTCTTTGTCATCCGCCTTTTTTATATCCTTAATTATAATTTGCCAACTGTCGTTATAAAAATTGCTTTCGCCTTTTATTTTAACAAAATCACCCTCTTTGAAATTTTTGGAAAGGTGAATGAGATTGTTCCACACCTTTGCATCTATTACTCCGCTTTTATCTTTTAGCTTCAAACCGAGGTAGTCTGTGCCATTTCTTGCTTTTAGTGTATGCTTTTCAGAAACCAAAAACAACGCACCGTCTATCTTTTGAACCTTCTTCTCTTTTATATTCTTCACACAATCATACACGCCTTTACTCCCTTAAAAATATTTTACTCAAAGATATAATAATATACCGTTATTTTCAAGTATTCTGACAAAATAGAGTTTTTCTAATAAATAGACAAAATTGCATCCTTAGTTTATAATAAAATGTCTTTACTTAAGCTATGCATCTATTAAATTCTTAAAGTAAAGGTTGAATATAAGGAGAAAATTTATGGACAAAGTGGCAATAGTAGGAAAGCCGAATGTAGGCAAATCAACACTTTTTAATATTCTGATAAAAAAGAACAAAAGTCTGATTTTGGATTTTCCAGGAACAACAAGGGACAGGGTATTTGAGTATGGGAAATTAGACGACAAAGAAGCTCTATTTATAGATACAGGGGGCTTTGAATCTACAGGAGAATTTTCAGACAATATAAATGAGCAGGTGCAACTTGCAATTGATTCAAGTAATCTTGTCATAGTGGTATTTGACGCTTCGAGCCCGCTTTCAATGACAGATGAAAATATTGTTAAATATGTTTTAAAAAGCGGTAAAAAACAGATCTTCGTTGTAAATAAAAGTGATATAAAATCAAAAGACTTCTTATACGATTACTACAAATTCGGAGATTTAATTGAAATATCCGCAGCGCACAGAAGAAATTTAAATAAATTAAAAGAAAAAATATACAACAGTATAGAGCATTCAAATAGAAACGAAAAATATGAAGCATCCGTTGCAATAGTCGGCCGTTCAAATGTTGGTAAATCCAGCCTTTTAAATGCCATATTAAAACAAAATAGGTCGGTTGTAAGCAACACAATAGGCACAACTACAGACAGCACAGACACACCCTACACATTTAATGGTAAACAGTACCTTCTTGTTGATACAGCCGGCATAAGAAGAAAATCAAGAACGAAAAAATCTCTCGATAAGCTCGCTTCGATATTCTCAATCTTTGCAATAGACAGAGCCGATATTGCAATTGTTGTTCTTGATGCCAAGGAAGGTTTGACCTCCTTGGATAAACAGATAGCAAATCTTGTTGTGCAAAAACATAAGGGTATAATTATTGCTTTAAATAAATGGGACTTAATTGATGATAAGGAGCGGTTTCACAAATATGTAAAAAAGCTTAAAAACGATATGCCTTTTTTAAGATTTGCGGATATTATAGCAACAAGTGCAACAGAAGCTAAAAATACGCTAAAAC
>JAMOPP010000072.1 GCA_027064405.1 Desulfurellales bacterium | reverse complement strand
CGTTTTGAGAAATACAACAAAGGATATGCGCATTATGTGTATGGAGGTTTTTGCTCCGATTGTATCGATAGTAGAATACGATAATTTTGAAGAAGCCATTCAGCATGTAAACGATTCCGATTATGGTCTTCAAGCCGGTATATACACAAACGACATAAAGAAAGCAAACTACGCTATAGAGCATCTCGACGTTGGTGGCGTAATGATAAACGACACATCGATATTTAGGGTCGACCATATGCCATACGGTGGAAACAAAATGAGCGGCATAGGAAGAGAAGGCGTGCGCTTTGCTATAGACGAGATGACAAATATCAAGATGGTTATGTTTAACCTAAACTAAAGTGCTGACGATAAAGTGCGCAAAATATAAAAAATTTTTAAATTTTATAGCAAATAAGGGGTGATTATGAATAGGGAAGATGCGTTTAAATTATTAAAGGAATATACGAAAAGCGAAAGTCTGATAAGGCATGCATTGTGCGTAGAGGCTGCTATGAGATGTTATGCGAAAAAATTCAACGAGGATGCGGATAGATGGGGTATAACGGGACTCCTTCATGATTTTGACTACGAAAGGTATCCTGAAAATCATCCTTACAAGGGCGCCGAAATTCTAAAAGAAAAAGGTGTGGATAATGACATAATAGAGGCTATAATGGGTCATGCTGAGTACACAAACACACCAAGGACAACATTAATGGCAAAAACCCTCTTTGCAGTTGATGAATTAAGCGGTTTTTTGTATGCGTATGCACTCGTGAGACCCGAAAAGAACTTAAAAAATCTTAAAATGAAATCTATAAAAAAGAAGTTGAAAGATAAAGGTTTTGCAAAAGGCGTAAATAGAAATGATATAAATAAAGGCGCAGACGAACTTGGTGTTGATTTGGGTGAACATATACTTTTTGTAGCTCAATGCCTGCAGAATATAGCAGAAAATATTGATTTAAACGATTAAATTTACAGATTATGCAGAAATATATCTTCTTTTAGAATCACATCTGAATCCGATAAAACAACTGACCTTTCAATAACATTCTCTAATTCTCTTACATTTCCAGGCCAGTTGTATTTCTGTAAAATTTTTAGGGCGTCTTCCGATATCGAGGTTATATTTTTACCAAATCTTTGAGAATATTTTTTTAGAAAAAACATAGACAGGGGTTCAATATCCTCACTTCTTTCCCTTAAAGGTGGTATCTTAATCGGGAAAACATTAATTCTATAGTACAAGTCCTCTCTAAAATTGCCTTTCTTTACCTCTTCTTCAATATTTCTGTTAGTTGTGCATACAATTCTTAAATCAATATTTACGGGAGTCTTGGAACCTATTTTATCAACGGTCTTTTCCTGCAGAACCCGTAATATTTTCACCTGCAATTCAAGTGGCATTTCCGTTATTTCATCAAGCAACAAAGTTCCCTGATTAGCCTGCTCAAATTTACCCTGATGTGTTTTATTAGCTCCGCTGAATGCACCCTTCTCATATCCAAA
The DNA here is from genome assembly GCA_027064405.1 of Desulfurellales bacterium. Classification (GTDB taxonomy): domain Bacteria; phylum Campylobacterota_A; class Desulfurellia; order Desulfurellales; family Hippeaceae; genus JAMOPP01. Next base: position 11,915 of record JAMOPP010000072.1, on the reverse strand, counting down.
CAGCTCGCTTTCTAAAAGATTGGCTGGAATCGCAGCACAATTTATAGCAACAAATTTTTTATTGCGCCTCGGACTGTTGATATGAATATATTTTGCAAGCATCTCTTTACCCGTTCCACTCTCTCCTGCTAATAAAACCGTAGCATCGGTCTTAGCCACTTTAGATGCAATTTTTAGAATATTATTCATAGATTGACTCTCAACAACAAAATGCTTCTGATCCCTTGCCTTTGATGAAGCTACTATGTGTGCATTTTTGTATATATTTTTATGCGATATGGCAAGATCTATAACTTTTTTAAAAGTTTCGGCAGAAAAAGGTTTAAGTATAAAATCAAAAGCACCAAGTTTCATAGATTCAACGGCGTTTTGTATGGTCCCTACAGCCGTTATCATAACAAATGGGATATCCTTTATTTCTTTAACCTTTTCAAGAAGTTCAATGCCGTCCATTTTGGGCATTTTTAAGTCACTTACAATAACATCAAAATCCTCTTTCGCTACAAGCTTCAAAGCCTCAGCACCGTTTTTTACAGATTTTGATTCAAATCCAAAATGTTTGGTTGTAGCACACAGAGCAACCCTCATCTGTTCGTCGTCATCAACTATCAAAATTTTATACATTCTCTTTTGCCATCCTTACGGCTTCCATAGCATCCTTGGCATAAAAATCGGCGCCTATTTTTTTTGCAAAATCTTCCGTGACCGCAGCACCGCCAATCATAATCTTTACATTTAATCCCTTTTTTCTAATTTTATCTACAACGGATTTCATATTTATCATAGTTGTTGTCATCAACGCTGACAAACCCACAGCAGCGGCATTATATTTTTCGATGGCTTTAATAATCGTATCATCTTCGACATTCTTTCCCAAATCTACAACTTCAAAACCGTTTGTTTCAAGAAGTAGGGAAACAATGTTTTTACCTATATCATGGATATCGCCTTTTACTGTAGCAATAACAATACTTTTGCCTTCTTTTTGCTTTTCTCCCTTTTGCTTGATAACCTCTTTTAATTTATTAAATGCCTTTTTCATCGCATTGGCGGATTTTATCATCTGCGGAAGAAAATATATTCCCTTATCATACAAATCTCCAACAACTTTTAGTGCAGGTATCAAAACTTCATTTCCGACATTTAAAGGCTCCGTTTTTTGAAGCATTTGTGTAGTTAAATCAACAATTTCATCTTCGTTTCCCTCAACAACACACATAAACAACCTATCTTCCAATGAATTCTCTTCAAATCCGGATTCTATTTTTTGAGATTTTAGGTTTTTTGTTCCTGTTAAACTAATTTCAGACGCATTTTCTATATATATCGAAGCATCCCTATCTCTATCGACTATTAAATCGCTTGAATATTTAATTTGCCACAAAAGATTGTCGTAAGGATTAACAATTGCACTGTCAAGACCGTTATAAATCGCCATAGCAAGAAAAGATGAATTAACAAGCGTTCTATTAGGCAGACCGAATGACACATTACTCAATCCCAAGGTTGTCGGTATATCGTATTTCTCTTTTACAATCTTTATAGTTCTCAAGGTTTCATAAGCCCTTTTTTTATCACTTCCTACTGTCAATGCCAAAGAATCAGCAATTATATTTTCCTGTTTTATACCGTATTTCTCAGCCTCTTTAATTATTCTTTCCAATATTTCAACTCTTCCTTCGGCTGTTTCGGGAATTCCCGTATCATCAAGCAACAAAGCAAGAAATGCAGAACCGTATTTTTTTACAAGGGGCAAAACGGCATCCATGCTTTCTTGAGAACCGTTTACCGAGTTTACAAGAACCTTACCGTCACTTGCTTTTAAACCCTCTTCAAGAGCCTTATAGTTAGAAGAATCCACAACTAAGGGCACGGAAACAACGCTTTGAACTGCCAAAACACACTTCTTCATCATTAATGCCTCGTCAATCATCGGTATTCCTACATTAATATCAAGTACTTTTGCTCCGTGCTCCACCTGCGTAATCGCTTCCTTTCGATAAAGTCCTGTTTTTGATTCTTTAAGCTGATTTTTAAGGTTTTTTTTGCCCGTTGGATTCAATCTTTCTCCTATGAAAACAACGGGGTTTCCCGTTCCTATCTCAACTATTTCAGACCTACTCGCAAGCGTTGTGTTTTTTTTAATTTTTCTTGATTTTACATTCTTACCCGAAAGTTTTTCACTTAAAAGTCTAATATGTTCCGGTGATGTGCCACAACATCCCGCCACAATCGCAGCATATTGAGCAAAATCATCGGCATATTGAGCAAACTCTTCAGGAGAAATCGGAAAAACGGTTTTATTGTCAATAAGAAGAGGTATTCCGGCATTTGGTTGTATAATTAAAGGTTTTTCGGTAATTAAAGCCATCCTCTTTACAAAATCATTTAACTTATCAGGTCCCACAGAGCAGTTTGCACCTATAACATCAACATCCATAGACTCAAAAATTACAGCAAAAACCTCCGGAGATGTCCCGAGAACACTCCTTCCGTCCTCTGCAAATGTCATCATAGCTATAATCGGTTTATCACTAAGTTCCCTTATGCCGATAATAGCAGCTTTTAGCTCTTTAACATCCATAAAAGTTTCCAAAGAAAACAGATCGCAACCTGCATCTATCGCACCCTTTACCTGCTCTTTAAAAACATCCTTTATAAAAGTAAAACTCTTATCTCCGACAGGTTCTATAAATTTACCGGTTGGGCCTACGGAAAGTGACACAAAACATTTGCTACCCACAGCCTCTTTTGCAAGCGATACGGCGCCATAATTAATTTCATACACCTTATCTTTCAATCCAAATTCGTCAAGTTTAATTCTATTTGCTCCAAATGTATTTGTAACAATTATATCCGCTCCGGCGTCCATATACGATTTGTGTATTTCCATTATATCCTGTTTGTGCGTAATATTCAAATAGTCCGGACAGTCGCCGGTTTTTAAAATCTGCTTCTTTTGCAGCTCGGTTCCCATTGCTCCATCAAGTATAAGAATTTTATCATTTAGTTCTTTTCTAAAATTTCTCACTCTTTAACTCCAAATATGCTCAAAGGCAAAGTTATTGTATTCTCTATTATCCCTAAAACGCCCTTTCCCAAACTTTTTAAAGGTATAGGTTTAACTGATATTTCCTTACCCACATAACCTTTAATTTTCAAACTTATTCCGGTAAAGCTTTTTTCTTTTCCTCCGATTATCCATCCTACGATAGGGATACTTGATATAATCTTATTTATAGTTCTAAATGTCGTAAATGTTGTATCTATATCTATAAAATTATTTACTAAATTATATTCACCATCTGCAAAAATGTTTAGGTCTCTACCATAAAGTATTGCAACCTTGTCAGTTCGCACAATTCCGTTTTTTAGTTTAAGCGGAACTACTATTTTATCATAGTAGATATCATTTTCAATTTTAGTTTTAGCAAAAATAAGTTCAAGCACATTTGTGGCACTAAAAATTTTTGTTAAACTTGAAACTTTCTTAATTCTTCCATGTTTGGCAATGATTTTTATATCCCCTGCAAGTTTATTTAATTCTATTTTGTCAACAGTTTTTGTTTGAAGATTTGCGTCTAATTTAAAAAGATTGTTCTTCATTTTTGAATCCGTAATAGAGGAAAAAATTACATAATCCTTCATATTTATGTTTACATTCTTTCCCTTGTGAAAAATAATGTCAAAAAGCGAATCATACGCGTGAAATTTTGCATAACTTAAGGTTTTATCATTATAAAATTTTAATAAAGCTCTTTTAAGATTTACAGAGACTTGTTTCTTTTTTAATGTCACATTTTTGCACTTAAAAGTTATGTCTAAATCTATCGGCGGTATATCAATACGATAATCTTCCTTGCCGGTCTTCAAAGAATCAAAATTAAAAATAAAATTATTAGAACTTAAATCTGCGACAATACTACTTCGTTTTTTTATAAAAAGAATAGCATTAAGATTTATCCTATTACCAAAAAACCCAAACTCACCGTTTTTTATCGTAGCTTTTGTTTTGTTAAAATTCACAACGGCATTTATGTTATTTATATTATCTGAAATTTCGCCGTCTCGTATTGATGCCGTACCTTCAATATTTTTTAATTCCTGCATTTGACCTGAAAATTTCAAAACGCCTTTTAGTTTAGCCTTTTTTAACGGTATATACTTTTTCTCAGACAGATAATTGAGATATGATAAATTGAAATCGCTACTTTTAAGATTGCCGGAATATGATAAATTTTTCGTATTAATTCTTCCAGACAAAAACATATTTCCGTCAGCCTTAAAATCGAGGCTGTTTATATTTAATATGCCTCTACGAAACTCGCCTTTTGTGCGGATACTCCATTTTTTATAATCCGCACCGCTTATAACCGCATTATGCTCGGTTATATATCCTCCATATTTGAAATTATCAGTAGTTCCCTTAAAAAATCCATCAATATTAAAATCTATTTTGCTATTGTATATATCTTGCCGGATTAAGGCATTCTCAAGGTAGTTAAAATTTTTATGCCACAAAACCACTTTAAATCTGCTGTCAAAAAAAAGCTTCGGAAAGAGCGAAATTTTAGTATATGGCGTTATCACCGATGATTTTAAGCCCTTCGCTTTGATATTTTTTAAGAGTATATAAAAATCTTTTATTTCTCCGAATTTTACAACCCTCTTAATCTCAACATCGCCCCAAGTTTTAACAAATTTACTCGGTATGTTTGAATTGTTAAATTGAACCCCATTTAACTTTATATTGATATCAAAATCAAAATAAGGCTCAGCCGCCCACCTGTATCCCCTAATTTTTGTATCAGCCTGAAATTCACCTTTCAAAGAATCGGTTTTTCCCAGCACCTTTAAATCATTTTTTGAAAAAACATTTTCTTCAAGAAAAATTCTAATAAGTTTGCCGACCTTACCCTGATATCTTAAATCCATATCGCACGAATAACCCTTTGTTCTATAAACAACAATTTTAGAACCTTTAAAGGTTATCTTATCAAAATGTCCGTTTCCTATCATTTTAATTTTTTCTTCATTTATAAAAACCTTTGAGTCTTTAAGTTCAAAAAATGAACTTTTTTTATCGAAGCGAAATTTTGCAGATTTAACTAATATGTTTCCGTTCTTAATAAATTTGTGCGATAAAACTTTACCTTTAAAATTCAAATCTTTCAATGATATAACAGCACCCAAAACATAATCAGATACAGAGTTTTTCATATATGCAATAAAAGGTTTTGTATCAATATAGGAAGTGGTAATACTGCCATCAAACTCGCTGTTTTTTATATTGTGTAAATCAATTCTTCCTTTTGTTTTAAGTGAAAAGCCATTATTGGACAACAAGGTAAATTTGCTTATTTCCACACTGTTTTTTGTCACACTGCAAGAGCCTTCGATGAACGGATTTTTTATGTGTATCGTTTTGTAAGAAAGATTATCTAACGATGCATCAAATTCTACTGTTTTAAAGCTGTTTATATTCGCTTCTCCCTTAATAAAATCAACACCGAATTTATTGATATTTTTTATGTTGGCTTTAAATTGTATAGCTATATTTTTATTATGAATTCTTGCAGAAAAACTTGTTTTGGCATTATTTACAAATCCTTTAAAATATACCTTGTTTATATCTAAAGGATACTGCGTTACGGATATACCGCCTTTCAAAACAGCACTATTTTTACCTTTTTTAATCACAATATGGGCATCTTTTATATCTGCATCAAAAGGAAGGTATATTTTTAAGGGCATAACGGTAGATTTGTCACCTGTGGCTTTATCTATTGTAATATGGGCATTAAGTTTATTAATATGTATATCACCGTAATAACTTTTATTTAGAAGATAGGCAACAACTGCTCTAAGAAAATTTATTTTATCTTTTATGATATAAGATTCGATTCTAAAATTATTTTTATATTTTATTTTTGCCGATTTTGTGGATAGTAAAACATATGGAAATTTTTTATTTATATTTATTTTATCAATAAGTAGATTTATATCTTTATCCGTTTTTGTGATATTGATAGCCTTATGAATCTCGTTAGAAATAATAGAATCAAGAAAGAGGTGCCACACGGAAAAGGCACCCCCTGCAAAAATGATAATTAAAAATGCAAGCAATATAGCTGCTTTTTTAATTAATTTTTTCATTTTGCTATTTAATATAATTTGTTATATCTGAAATTCCTACAATTAGGTATCCTTTAGCCTTAGATGTTTTGATTATCATAGCAGGAGTACCGTTTATTCCATGCTCTGATACTGTCTTTGTTATATTCTCCAATATCGGTTTATAGGATTTATTTAACTTTTTCATATCCTTTTGATGTTTTTGAACTATACTATCAACATTTTTATAACTTGCACCCTCTACGGCATTTATAGCTGCAAGTAAACCCTTCTCTTTTTCTATTTTAAAAAATACCCCGGATGCCTCTTCCGATTTTTTACCATGAATATCAAAAGGTATTATATAGAGCTTAATCTTATTTTCTTTTGCAAGAGCCGTTAATTTCTTTAACTCCCTTTTACAATACGGACAATACGGGTCACTCAGCATATAAACCGACCTTCCCTTTCCGTATGATTTTCTTAAATCTTTCGGCATAGAATTCACAAGTTTGTAAAACCAAGCTACATCAATAGGAAATCGCTCTATTGATTTAGACGGTCCAACCCTTGCAATTCTGCCATTTGCTCCAACTTTTAAAACTATGGGAACAATATTTTTTTTATCTTTTGAAACCCAAAGATACCTGTGAGAAATAAAACCCATCTTATTTCTCTTGATTGAAATATCGAGCTTATCAAACCCTTTCAATTCACTATTTTTTACAACCTTCACACTGTAATTAATAGTTGGTGGTATAATCTTCTGCAACACGCTCTTATAATCAGCGTTGTCCTTATTTGCAGAAAAACCGTTTAGAGAAAAAGCAAACAGAAAAAATAACGCAAAGAAAGCCCCTTTAAATATCGACATAAAACCTCCTTAAAAAAATATTCTACGGTCGATTATACAAAACAAAACGGCATATGCAAATTAAAAAGAATGCATTATGGGTAAGTATGCCTATGGCTATCTACCCATTTTTTGAAAAATTGTCTTGACAAGAGGGGCAGTAATAGGTATATACTGTCAGTTGTTCAGTGAAATAAGTGATTTACTTAAAGTATTAAGAAGGTATTTATGTTTAAAGAGCGTTGTTGCAGTAAAACTGAAACGGGAGGTGTTTTTGATTTGCACTATTGGCGTGTTTTACTTGTGAGGGTGTATGTATTTTAGAATATAAAGAATTTTCGGGCGTTTTTCAGTGTTACTTAAACTTGACTATTTTGTTTATTTAGTGTGCAAGCACGATCTTTTTACTAATTGACTTTATGAATTAAAGGTCAAATAAAAGGCATTTTTAGCTTGGAGTTATTGGAGATTTGATATGTATGGGAGGGTATGTATGAAAATAAAGAGTGTTATTGTTATAATAATAGGAATATTTCTTTTAACAGGATGCGCCGGAATTACACCGAATCTTGGTTCAATTGGTAAATCAGGCAATTATGAAAGTAAGAATAAAATAAAAGATTTTAAAAAAATATCTAAAGATTTAGTCAAAAATCAAAAAGATGATCTTCTTTGGCAATTAGATGCCGGTTTGATATCAAAATATGCTTATAATTACAATCAAAGCGTATTTTTCTTTGATAAGGCTGAAAAGAAAATAAAAGCGTATAATAAAAAAGTCTTAGCCGGCAAACTTTTGTCTAATATCGGAGCCACTTTGACAAATGATACTTTTTTGGATTATACACCTAAAATTTATGAAGGTATAATGGTAAATACATATAAGGGTATAGATTTTTTAAGTGAGGGCAAAAATGCATATGCAAGAGTTGAGTTCAATAGGGCACTGGACAGACAACGAAGAGCAAAGGCTTTTTTTGCAAAAGAGATTGCTCAAGAGAAAAAGAAAATCGAAAAAGAAAACAAGAAAAAACTAAAAGAGAAAAATATAAAGGGTTTCGATCTTAAAAAAGCTACTAAAAATAGTAAAACAACAAGCGTAATAGAAAAACGATATACAAATCTTTTTGCTTTTAAACCATATCCTGATTTTGTAAATCCATTTACAAATTATGTTGCCGGTATATACTTTTATAATACTCATGACTATCGAAAAGCTACAGAACTTTTAAAAGAGACATACGGCATGATTAAGGGAAATGAAAAAGCAGCATCTTATGTTAAAAATGATTTAAAACTTGCTATAAAAGCAGACAAATCTATAAGATTAAAAAAATCTAATAAGCACTATGCTTGGATATTTTTTGAAAATGGTCAAGGTGCAACAAAAAAAGAGATGAGGATAGATATCCCACTTTTTCTTTTTACAAGCAAAGCATATTATACTGGTATAGCATTGCCTACTTTTAAAGAAAATAGTGAAGCTTATTCGTATTTGATAGTCAATAATGGAAAAAAAATAGTTAGAACAAAAGAAGTTGCCGATATGGATAAAATCATAAAGACTGAATTTAAGAAAAGGTTTCATACTATTATGGTGAGGGCAATAGCAAGAACTGTAACACAGACTGTAATACAGTATCAATTGAGAAAAAGAGGAGGCGTAATAGGAGGCTTGATAGGGTCTGTTTATCAGGGTGCAATGAATAGAGCAGACACCAGACAATGGAAACTGTTGCCGAAAAATTTTCATATCGCCAGAGTTTTATTAAAAAATCCAACTATAAAAATAAAAAATCCAATGGGTAAGGATATCTTAAAGCTACACTTGGATAAAAGAAACAACTATATGATTTTTATAAGAATAATCAATAAAAGCGGAGATATAATACATAATGAAATTAAATTTTAGGAAGGTTCTGCTATGAAAGTTTTAAAATATTTATTGATTTTTGGGATACTTTTGTATTCTACGGGGTGCACAATGACTGATAAAAGTGCAAGCAATGTATTAGGGAGCAATAATAGTCAATGTACAGTAAATAGTACTCCTTTAAATAAAAAGGTTAAAATTGTAGGTTTTAAATCTAAACTTCACAATGGTTTATTGTTGGCAGAGGTTGATATAAAAAACAACGAGCAGGCAAGTTATAATCTGGAGTATAAAATTAGTTGGATTGATGATACTGGTTTTGAGGTAGATAAGACTCCGTGGTTACCACTATATATTAATGCTATGGAGTTGAAAAGTATTCAAAAGATAGCGACTAATCCAAAAGCTAAATCATTTAGATTTTACCTTAGGTTAAAACAGTGAGTGGTAAATAGTAAATCGTGTTAAATTTATTTTAGTGAAAAGGAGGGATTGAAATGAATATGGCAAAAAAAGTATCAAATTATATTGTGGTAGTTGGATCTACTATGGTGTTTTTGACAGGGTGTGCAACCACAGGACCTTTACACGGTGGAAAAGCTCACTACATTAATGAAGACAAAGCAGGTACATCAACCCCTACAACTTTGGGATTAGATTATAAAGATTTTAGAAAAGCATCTATGGATGCGGTTCAATCTATGCTAAAAAGCGGTGCATTAAATAAGCGAGGAGGCGGTAGGTATGTATTGGCTATATCTGATATAGTCAATGATACAACTCAAAGGATCGATATAGACCAATTGGTTAAAAGTATAAGAATAGCACTTTTGCAAAGCGGAAAAGTTGTTGTTACAACTGCTGTAAGAGCTGGAGGTCCTGAGGATAAAATGAGCTTTTCAGCAAGACAACTCAGAAAAAGTTCCGAATTCAACCAAAAAACTGTTGCAAAAAAAGGACAAATGATAGCACCGGATTTTTCATTGAGCGGAAAGATAATAGAGAGAAAAAATCCGCTCGGGAATGGGCAGGTTAAAGTTGATTACTATTTTCAATTAACGCTGACAGATATAAAGAGCGGATTAGCTTATTGGGAAGGTGAAACTGTAGTGCAAAAAGCTGGCAGTAGTAAAACCGTAAATTGGTAGAGGGAGATTTTAAATGAAAATAATTAAATATATTTTTTTATCTATCATCATTGTTTTTTGTAGTTCTATCTTTGTTAATAGTGCCACAATAGATGCAAAAAGTGTTCAAGAGCAAAACAAAATTAGCAATCCAAATAATAATGTAGATATATCCGCATCAGACACTATTGATGATTGGGCGGATAAGGCAATACATAAGTTTGGAATTGATGGCTTTGGAGAACATAATGGAAAATTTTTCTTTTACGCAAGTCAGAGTGTCGCTTTAAAGCCTATAGATCCTCAATTTGGAGATGCATTGATAAATGCATATGACAAAGCGATGATGAAATTGCAAACCAAATATCTTATGGCAAGATTTGGTAATGTGGTGGTCAATAAGATAAAAAGTTTTTATTCAGACAGATCTACGGATGCAAAAAACATAGAACTGCCAAGATCCGATAGTAAAGGATTTTTGGGTAAATTGCTAAGGGTACTGAATAAATCACTCGATGTTAAAGAGAAAAAACTTGATAAAGAACTTCTTTCGCTTGGGGTTAGTGAAGATGATTTAAAGCATATGACTCCAAAGATGAAAAAAGATATTTTTAGAGATAAATTTATAAAACAGGCTATTAAAAAAGCCTCAGGCAGTATAGCGGGTTTATTTCCTATGCAAACTGCTTTGGCGACAGATAAAAGAGGTAATTATGTTGTAGGAGTGATAGCTGTAGCATCGCCTAAGACTATACAAATAGTTAAAGATATAAGATTGCATAGAAAAAGTTTAATTAGAGGACGAGGAAAAGATGTAAAAGAGTTTGTTCCTCAAGATCCGAAAAAATATCTTCAAACTTTTGGTGTCAGACTTGCCTATGATAAAGATGGAACTCCGATGATAGTTTCTTACGGTATGGGTTCTTATGTATTGGACGGTGGTGATGATTATATAAATGACCAATATAAATCTGAAGCAAAAGAGAATGCAAAAAGTAATGCGGATGCACAAATTGCAGAGATAGTTAATGGATATTTAAGTGTAAGACAAGTAAGAAAAAATGGTGAAGAAATAAGAAAATATGTCGAAAGAGAAGTAAAGGCGAATTCGGATACTATTGAAAAAAGCATTAAAAATATCATAAAGATTACAAACAACTCGGCAAGAAGTAGTGCAAGAGCCAGTTTAAAAGGTATCTCTACAGTCAAAACATGGAGATATACCCTTGATAAAAAGATAAAATTTGTTGGTGCTATAAGAGTATGGAGATACAGCACTCTAGAAGCTGTAGAAAACTTTGGCAAGCATAAAAGGGAAGTTAAACATAAACATAGAAAATATCAAGAGAACTTAGGAGAGAGTAAAGTTGTAAATGACATCAACGATTTTTAGAGGCTAAGGCATAAGTTAAAAGGAGATTGGCGAGTGAAAAAATTAGCTTTTTTTATTTTTTTTATGTTTCTTGGTCTTAGTGTCAATGCCAAGATATTAACAAGTTATAGTATTGCCCAGGGAGTTGGAGATACAAGATCAGAAGCTATAAAAAATGCTTTGATTGAAGTTGTAAAACAGACAAACGGTGTAAGTATCGCCTCTGCAAGAAGCTATAGTAAAAGCATTAAGCAAACAGGTATATCTGTAAATTCCGATAGCTCCAACAGTTTTGCGGTAAGCGAGCATTCAAGACAAAAAATATTTGAGGCAACAAAAGGTTTTATTCGTTCTTATAGAGTAGTAGACAGTTATAAAGAAAGTGGAGAGTGGCATGTAAAAGTAAGAGTAAAACACTTAAGATATAAAGTTCCCGGTTTTAGCCATAGAAGTAGAAGAAAAATGGTTATTTTCCCTCTTGAGTTTAAATCAACTTACAATATACTCAATTCATATGAAAATGGAAAAGAGGTTTCGACAAGAGTTACACAAGAGCTTATAAGTAAATTGACCCAA
>JAMOPP010000071.1 GCA_027064405.1 Desulfurellales bacterium | reverse complement strand
TATATCTTGAGCCGAATCAGTGGCACTTAATAGCAATCGGTTTTGTTGTTTCTTTTTTTTCGGCTTTGGTTGCAGTAAAATCGTTTATAGCCTTTGTAAGTAGATTTAGTTTTGTTGGCTTTGGTGTCTATAGAATTGTTGTAGGAATTTTATTTTTTTTAATTAGCCTACAAGTATAAAAGTTTAGTTAAAGTATAAATAGTATACAAATATCTTGACATTCTTTTTTTTTTTACTATATTAAAAAAAATTTATCAGGAGGTATATTTTATGATTAAACGCTTCTTGTTGAGTTCTTGTTTTGGTTTATGTGTTATCTCTTTTGGTCAAGTTACTTATGGCGGCGCTACCTATGACAATAATCATACCATCTCATTTACTGTATCTTCAGATTCTGGAGCTGTGGGTGTTCAGGCAGGTACTTCTGGATTGCAAGGTAATGATCGAGTAAATGGCAATGTGGCGATTGGCAATAATGGTGATTCCATTTCATCATCCGCTACATTAAGTGGTAATAACGACGCTAAGATAGGTATGCATGCCTATGCAGGAAAAACAGTCGAAAATACAAATGATGAGGGTATTTTTTACGAAGGCGAGGTGAATGCAAATATATATATACCTAACGCCAATACTGCATCGGTAAGTGCATACGCAAGCAAACAGAATGATAAGTATACATCAAGCGTTAACGGTCAACTTACAAGTGAGAATGGCAATGGTGAAATCGTGGCAAGTTCTTGGAGTTATGATAAGAGTTCTGATTTTGTATATGCTGATCAGAATACATTTAATGGAATTGACACATCTAACGCCAATACTGCATCGGTAAGTGCATACGCAAGCAAACAGAATGATAAGTATACATCAAGCGTTAACGGTCAGCTTACAAGTGAGAATGGCAATGGTGAAATTTGGGCAAATTCTTATGGTGATGTCGATGGATGGTCTAGTGCTTACTTTGATCTATCTAACGCCAATACTGCATCGGTGAATATGTATTCAACCTCATATGGTAATGAGGCAAACACAACCATCAAAAGCAATATTTTTAATGAACAAGGTAATGGTTATATTTCTTCAACGATGCATGCTTTAGGTGATTATTATCATAACGATCTAAGTATGACTGCACATAATGTGAACTCAGCATCTACTAACGGTTTTTCAAATGTAGCACCGACAGTCAATAAAGTAACATTGAACGCTCAAGGTCAAGCTGGTGGTGTGCGAGTTGATACTGATGATACTTATACTCCAGAAATAAATTGTCAAGCGTTTGGTGAATTTAATATAAGCGCTGAATATTCAAAGAATCATGAGCCTGAAATAAAAGGTTGTGCTGCTATGATACTTATACTCCCGAAATAAATTGTCAAGCGTTTGGTGAATTTAATATAAGCGCTGAATATTCAAAGAATCATGAGCCTGAAATAAAAGATTGTTCTGCTTGTGATTAACTAAAAAAACAATGGAGGAAATTGTAAATGAAAACAAACTCTAAAACAATGAAAACTTCTCTATTCTTAGCATCTATATTTCTTTTAGCGTCTTCTTCGGCTTTTGCCGTAGATCCTATTACACCAGATAACGAAACATCAAAGATTAGCATCCATGAAGATGTATTTGTTACAGGCTCTCAAGATAGCTACACAAAAACTGAAAAACATTCAATGAACTATACAAGTCCAAATACTATAACCGTGAATGTAGATGGTGAAGACGTATTCTCAGATTCATTAAAGAAAGCCATGATAAATTATACAAACGATATAAATGCCATAAACGGAGAAACTCATGTGGTAGAAGACTTTGCTTATGATTTATCTTCCAATAAAGTAATGCCGAATCTAAAAACGACAAGCCATATAAATTTCCAGGGAGCAAGTCTTTCAAAGACAGAAAAAGCCGAAACAGGCATAAGCGAGTTAAAAGGATTAAGCTATAGTATTGATGGAAACGACAATATTTGTATAAACAAAAACGGTGCCTGCTGGGATGCTGCAGTTGGTTCATCTATGAACGTAAGCTATGTAGAATCATCATCCCAAATAGATTTGGACATAACCCACAAACCATATATACATAATATGATTGCAGCATCAGGAACAGGCTCTATAAAATCTGGAATGAATGCTATATTTAAAGAGGGTTTACAAAACATATATGCAAAAGGAAATTGCCCTTCAGCTTCTTCTTCTGTTACATCTATGCAGTATGATACCCACACATACGCAAACGGTCAGTTTAAATTCAGTAAAGACGTAAAGAACGTTATAAATAACCTTAACGCTAATAAACCAACAGACAATATAGATAAAGTGCCTTAAGGCACTTTAAGTTGCTCTACAAATTTTTTAAAGCCGACTCATTTTTTTGGGTCGGCTTTTTATGCTTGCCTAAAAATTCATTTTATTACTTGCAATATTATTGCACAAAATCGGTAATTAATTTTAATATTATTGTTTGAAATATAAATCATAGTTTGATATTCTTCTAAATTGGATTGTTAAAAAGTTTGGAGGTTTTGTTATGGATGTAAAGACTATTAAAGAGATTATAGAGCTTGTA
>JAMOPP010000070.1 GCA_027064405.1 Desulfurellales bacterium | reverse complement strand
TTGAAAAAATGAAATAAAAAACGAGGGTAAAATTCACAATTCAACGGCTATTTCCATCTGACTTTTTACATCGTCTCTTCTCTTTAATCTTTAAATTGCATTGTAAGCTAATAATAAACGGCACTGTGAACAACACAATTTGAAGAAATATGCCGTTCTTCCACCTTGCGAAGTGCCACCTCGAAAGGTGGAAAGATTATATGTAAACTATTTTTAAAAATCCCGTTAGAATAGGGAAAAACCTACCCAATGTAAAATGTTAAGACACGGCCCCTGATGCTTTGACCCCTGATGCTTTACATACCTTTATGTTGGTCTATAATCTTATTGTTTTTTCCCACAATGGCAACACTTGGTTCATAATTTTCAAGCTCCTTTTCATCCATTGTGCCAAAAGCAGCTATTATAATTTTGTCGCCCACGGACACTTTTCTTGCGGCTGCTCCGTTTAGGCATATCACACCGCTTCCCCGCTTGCCTTTTATTGTGTATGTCTGAAGTCTTTCACCATTGTCTATATTCCAGATATGAACATATTCGTACTCTTTTATGTTGGCGGCATCCATCAAATCTTCATCAATTGTTATGCTTCCTACATAGTTCAAATCAGCCTCAGTCACCGTAGCTCTGTGAATCTTACCGATTAAAACTTCTCTCATCATTTTATATAGACCTCCAAAACTTTATTTTCTATATCCATAAATTATCTATTAGCCTTGTTTTTCCGATAAATACAGCCATAGATATAAGAGTGTTACTTGGTTCTACTTGCGATAATTCCTGTAGAGTGGTTAAATTGCTGATACTTATATAATCTATCTTAGGAATTGAATAGTTGTATATAACCTTTTCCATCTCCTGCTTGATTTTTTGCACATCATAGTTACCTGCATCTATCATCTCTTTTGCTTTTTCCAATGCTTGATGCAGACAAACAGCCTGCTCTCTTTCCTTGTCACTTAAATATTTATTTCTCGAGCTCATCGCAAGTCCATCATTTTCTCTAACTATAGGCATACCTACAATTTCAATATCTATATTCAAATCCTCAACCATTCTTTTTATAACAATCAATTGTTGAGCGTCTTTTTGTCCAAAATATGCTTTATGGGGTTTTGTTATGTTGAAAAGTTTGGCTACGATTGTAGTCACACCTCTAAAATGTGTTGGTCTCGATTGCCCTTCTAACACTTTCGTTAATTCTTCAACATTGATATAGGTCTGAAAATTTTTAGGATACATCGTCTCAACTGTGGGATAAAATAGGAAATCAACGCCCTCTTTTTTGAGCATCTCCTCATCCCTTTTGAAATCACGCGGATATTTATCCAAATCCTCATCCGGAGAAAATTGTGTCGGATTAACAAATATACTTACAAAAACAACATCGTTATCTTTTTTTGCCTCTCTTATTAAAGAAAGATGTCCCTCGTGCAGATACCCCATTGTCGCCACAAAACCTATTGTTTTATCCCAATTTCTATATTTGTCGGCTATGCCCTGCATCTCTTTTTGTTCATATATTATCCTCATATTTCTCACCTATTCGTAAGAATGCTCGTCGGTTGGGAATTTTTTTTCTTTAACTTCCTGAGTGTATGTTTTTACGGCTTCAACGGCTTCTTTTTTAAGATGAGCGTACCTTTTAACAAATTTTGGCTTAAAATCATCAAACAGTCCCAGCATATCGTGATACACTAAAACTTGACCGTCAACATCCACACCTGCGCCGATTCCTATTGTAGGAACTTCGACTGTTTCCGTTACTTTTTTTGCCAAGCTTTTTGTAACCGACTCCAACACTATACTGAAAACACCGGCTTCCTGAATGTATTTTGCATTTTCTATTATTTTCTTTGCTTCCTTTTCATCTCTTCCTCTTGCTTTGTATGAACCGAATATATTGATTGATTGAGGGGTTAATCCAAGATGTCCCATAACGGGTATTCCTGCCGTAACTATATTATTTATTGTAATTGTAAACTCTACGCCACCTTCAAGCTTTACCGCATCGCAACCTGTTTCTTTCATTATCCTACCTGCATTTTTAACCGCTTCCACATAATCAGCCTGATAACTCATAAACGGCATATCTACAACCACAAGCGCATTTTTTACTCCGTTTCTAACCATTTTTGCATGATATATAATTTCATCAAGCGTAACGGGAAGAGTAGAGCTGTTTCCCTGCATAACCATACCAAGAGAATCCCCGACAAGAATAGCATCCACACCTGCCTCATCGGCAATTCTCGCTGATGTATAATCATAGGCTGTAATCATCGAAATTTTATCCTTTCCCTTCATAGAAACAAATTCAGGTACACTTTTTGCCATTGCAAAACTCCTTATTTTTTAAATAAAAAAAACCTACATACCCTATAAATAAAGTATGTAGGTTCGGATTTATAAATTGTATTTTTGCTCAAAGCCTCAAATAATTGAGGTCTTCTGCATATCTTCAAAAAACACCCCTTTAACCGACAAGCGAAAGTTCCGATTCGGAACCCAACTTTTCGGCAATAGATTTAATATTTGCACCATCTATACACAAAGAACCATTCAAATCTATCAGCGGTTGCAATACAAACACCCTTTGTCTAATATATTTGTGAGGAATTGTCAAGTTTTTATTTCTTAATCTTCTGTTTTTGTATAAAAGTATATCAATATCAATCTTGCGCGGTCCCCATTTAAAATTTTTTCTTCTTAACATTTTTTTTTCTATATTTTTACATACTACAAGAAGCTTATGCGGATTTATGTCGGTTTTTATTTCCACAACAGCATTGTAAAAATTTTTCTGTTTTGTATATCCCCAAGCCTTAGTTTCGTAAATTCTTGACACTTTTAAAACAAAAATATCTTTCTGCTTTTTCAATAAAAGAACGGCGTTTAAGATATTTCTTTTTCTGTTGCCTACATTTGTGCCTAATCCAAGATAAATATTCTTGTTAAAGTGCACTCTTTATTCGCTCAACGGCTTCTTTGATTCTCGGATTTGTTATACTTATTCTAAAATATCCTTCCCCCGGAGCTCCGAATCCGTTCCCCGGTGTTACCACTATGCCTTTTTCTTCAAGCATTTTCTTTGTAAATTCTGCAGAAGTGAATCCTTTTGGAACTTTTACCCAAAAATAGAATGTCGCTTTTGGTGTCTTAAATTCAAAACCTGCTTTTTCCAAAGCAGTAGCCATTTGGTCTCTTCTTTCTTGGAAAATTTTTCTAATTGGTTTGTTTAAAGTTTCCGAATTATCAAGTGCATATTTTCCTGCAACCTGAATAGCCTGGAAGATGCCGGAATCTATGTTTGTTTTAACCTTTCCCAAACCTGCCACAACATCTTTATTTCCAAGCGCAAAACCTATCCTCCAGCCTGTCATATCAAATGTTTTGGATAGAGAATGAAATTCAACTCCCACATCCTTTGCGCCATCAACCTCCAAAAAGCTCATAGGTTTATAATCACCGTAATATATTTCGGAATATGCATTGTCACTTGCAATAATAAAATTATATTTTTTGGCAAGTTCTATAATTTTTTTATAAAATCCTTCATCTGCGGTAGCTGCAGTTGGGTTGTTTGGATAATTTATGAACATAATTTTTGTTTTTTTAAGTATATCTTCCGGTATTTTATCAATGTCCGGCAAGAATGAATTTTTTTCTTCCAAAGGCATAATGTATGAATTTCCACCTGCAAACATAGTTGCAACGGGATACACAGGATAACCAGGAGCGGGTACAAGGACAAAATCTCCCGGATTAACAAACGCCAACGGAAGATGCGCTATACCCTCTTTTGAGCCGATTAAACTTACGACTTCATCATTTGGCTCTATATCCACATTAAATCTTGTTTTATACCAGTTTGCACAGGATTCTCTAAATTCGAACATTCCTACATAGCTTGGATATTGATGATTCGAGCTATCCTCAACAGCTGTTTTTGCAACCTCTATAATTTCTTTAGGGGTAGGTATATCAGGATCGCCCACGCCTAAATCTATGATATCTAAACCCTTTTTCGCAACCTCAGCTTTTAACCTGTCAATTTCAGCAAAAAGATATGGCGGTAAATTCTGTATTCTTTCAGCCACTTCAAACATATCAACCTCCGATAAAATTTTTTAATTCTGAATTACTATTTAAATTATCACTAACCTTTTCATTCATAACTCGAGCATCTATCATAAAATCCCTCTCAACTTTATCATATTGTATCCTTTTCGTAAAATGTATATTTTATCCCTTTCTATTCTAACTATAGTTGAAGGTTCATTTTTAATATTGCCGTTTATTATGATATCTGAAAAATGTGAATATTGTCTGCATATTTTTGTTATGGTGTCCATCTGCTTTTTGCCGGTTTTATTTATGCTTGTTGATGTTATGGGAAATCTTCGCGTTATGTATTTTAAGAAATGCGTGTTTGATAAACGAAATGCACTTTCTCTGTTTTTGCTCGCATAAAACGGCAAAGGGTTTTTTGTTTTAAAAATAACGGTTATCGCGTTATCAAGTAGAAAGTTGAGTATATCCAAATCTACATCGACAGCCTGAGAAACTATGAACTCTCTGTGCGCAATTATGATGAACGGATTATCAGAGCTTCTCCTTTTGATGCTAAAAATTTTAAGATTTGCATGTTTGTTAAAGAGGTTTGAGCTGAATCCATAAATTGTAAAAGCAGGACAAACCGCAACACCGCCGTTTTGTAAAATATTAAGGGCTGAACCCCATTTCTTCTTATCGTTTTCTTTTATAATCATAGGCTTAAAAAATGGGGTGAGTAGTGGGACTTGAACCCACGGCCCCCAGGGCCACAACCTGGTGCTCTACCAACTGAGCTATACCCACCATACAAGCAAGCTTTATAAAAACAAAAGCCACTCTTAATCATTCGTGCGGGATTATATATTCTTTCATTTCTTTATGCAAGTTAAAAATCGGTTATTTTGGCTCTTTTTGACATATAAATCTCTTAAATTACCTTTCACTTAGTATAAAATCATCAATAAAAGCTAATTAAATTACTTCTATGCAGGTTGCAAAAGTTGAAAGGCATACAGGGTTAGTTAAGACTTCTTAAAAAATTCATATCCGCTTTAAGAATTTGATAAAAATTATACACCTGTGTAGCGGTATGATTAAAAAAAGTTTTGTATGCTAAGTTACAAGCCACTCTCTATAATTTTTGTTAAGAATAACCATACCTTTTCGATAGATTGAATACTGACCCTTTCATTTACGGTGTGGGGATCGTAAATCGTCGGACCTATTGAAATCATCTCAAGATTCCCCATTTTTGAACCTATAATGCCGCATTCCAATCCTGCATGTATCACCTCTATTTTTGGCCGGGTGGCAAAGAGTGATTTATATATTTCAATACTTTTTTTCAGCAGTTTTGAGTTAAAATCCGGTTGCCATGAGGGATATGTATTACCTTTTAAACATTTGGCAGAATATTTTCTCGCTATATTTTCTATTTTTTGAGTTATTTTGCCAAGCTCATCCATAATAAGACTTCTTTGATTTGTATAAATAACAACCTTGCTCTCTTTTGTTTCAACTATTGCCAGGTTGCTTGAAGTTTCAACAATGCCGTTTTCTGACATTTTATATACTCCATGAGGAAGCTCGACTAAAAGCCCTAATAGCTTATCAAAACTGCTATCATCAAAAACCTGCATATCCTCTTTTTTGCATTCTGTGCAAGATATGTTTAAGCTTTTTTCATTGCTGTAATTTCTTTTTGTGGTTTCTTGAAATTCTTTTATAAAAAGCTTAATCCTTTCTTTATCGCTGTTTTTGAAAGCTACTATTGATTCACACTGAACAGGTATGGCATTTCTTGCGCTCCCTCCGTTAATTTCATACAGTTTTATGTTGAATTTATTTTTTAGTTTGTTAAGCAAGAACGTCATAAGTTTAATTGCGTTTGCCCTATTTTTGTTTATGTCTATACCGGAATGTCCTCCATACAGACCTGATATCGATATTTTTAAGAAATGATGGTCTCGGTTAACAAATGTCCTAATTATATTTAACGAAACGGATGCATCTTCACCTCCGGCACAGCCTATAGTAATTGTGTCGGCATCTTCGGAATCTATATTTATGAGCAATTTACTCTCAAAAAAATCATTAGAGAGATTGGATGCACCGTTTAAGCCCGTTTCTTCGTCACTTGTAAACAGAAGTTCAAGTTTCGGATGCTTAATATTTTTATCCAAAGCAAGGGCAAGCCCGACTGAGAGTGCAATTCCGTCATCTGCTCCAAGCGTTGTATCTTTTGCCTTAATCCAGTCACCGTCATAAATTAGTTCTATGGCATCTTTTGAAAAATTATGTTTGGAGTCTTTGGATTTTTCGCAAACCATATCCATATGCCCCTGAAGTGCAATGCTTTGCCTATCTTCAAACCCCTTACTTGCGCAAATAGTGATTAAAACATTGTTATTGTTGTCTCTTTTGTACTCAAAGGAGTGACTTTTTGCCCATTCAACAAGCCATGCGGCTATCTTGTCTTCGTGTTTTGAGCATCTTGGTATTTTATTAATTTCTTGAAAAATGGAAATTATATTTTCAACATTTTTGTTCATATACACCTCGCATATTGCAATTACTGCATAACTTATTCCAACCTTGCGCAATCACGCCCATACTTCAATCTCCTTAATTCGTCCGTAGCATCCATAGCAGACAATCCTGTAGCTATCGCTTAAGAAGCGGTTGCCGTTGAACAGTCAGTCAGCCTCCTTAAGTTTTTCATAACGCTTGGTAATTAGCAGTTAGTGTTCCTTTTTGCGTAGAGTCAGTAAATAAAAGGCATATATCTATTTTGATTATAAATTTATGGAATTAAAAGCATAAAAATGTATAATTTTTGTATGAATGCGGCTGTAAATGAGATTTTTTATTCTATTCAGGGAGAAGGCTCTTTTTTAGGCTACCCTGCTGTTTTTGTAAGATTCTCAGGATGCAATCTATCCTGTGATTTTTGCGATACAAAATATGCAAATGACAATTTTACATACTTTGGGATTGATGAACTCCATAAGAAAGTTAGCGAATTTAATACAAAGCGGGTGATTTTTACAGGTGGAGAACCTGCCTTAAAAGATGAATTTATGGCAGAGTATATGAGCCGATACGACGATTACAGTTATTTGCTTGAAACAAACGGAACTATTTTTGTAGAAAAAAGCATAAAATATTTTGAACATATAGTTATAAGTCCAAAGTTTTTTAGTTTAAATTATTCTGTAATAGAAAAGTATATTAACAGTGAGAAATCCAAAGAATTCAAGTTTGTGGTTAAAGATGAAAGCGATATAGAAAAGGTTGAACAGCTTGATAAAAAATTTAATTTTCAAACCATAGTTCTTCAGCCTTTATTTGTAAACGGTGAAAAGATAGAAGAATATGCAAAAAGAGCCGAAAGATTGATTGCAGTATTTAAGGAAAGCTTTTTATCCTTGAAAAATACAAGATTAATTCTTCAAACGCATAAAATAATTTATGGAGAAAGAAGGGGTGTATAAATGAAAAACGCTTTGGTTATTTATTCAGGAGGATTGGACTCAACAACTTGCCTTTTTTGGGCTCTTGATGAGTTTGACGAGGTTTCAACTATAACGTTTGATTATTCTCAAAGGCATTCCATAGAAATAGAATATTCAAAAAAAACAGTTGATATTGCTCAGAAAATCAAGAATAAAAAGATAAATTCATACTATTTTAATATAGATTTGTCGCAGATAGGCGGAAATGCTTTGACCGATTTAAACATATCCGTTCCAAAAAATAGAAACGAAAAAACAATGAGTAGCGAGATTCCTATAACCTATGTTCCTTTTAGAAATGGAATATTTTTATCAATAGCCGGGGCTTTGGCTGAAAAAAACAATATATCAAACATAATAGGCGGGTGGAATATGCTTGATTACAGCGGCTATCCGGACTGCAGGGATGATTTCTTAAATTCTTTTGAAGAAACCCTAAATTATGGCACGAAAAAGGGAACAACGGGTGAAAAATTTAAGATTCTATCGCCCCTTTTGAAAATGAGAAAATCCGAGATTATACTCTTCGGAAAAGAACACAAAGCGGATTATTCCTTTTCATACTCTTGTTATATGGGTAATGCGATTCCGTGCTTGGAGTGCGATTCCTGTATTTTAAGGGCAAACGGCTTTAAAGAGGCGAAACTTGAGGATGATTTCTTGGTTAGATTGAAAAAAGAGCAAGAATAATTTTGCACTTTTTTACCTATTGTTATATACTAACTGTGGTTGTTTTTAATCTATGGGTTTATCAGGAAGTGTAAATTTTAATTATGGGTATATTTAACAACAAAAAGCTTTTTTTATTTATAAATTCAAATAATGATGAAAAATTAGAATATGCAATTGTTAATGGCAAAAGCATTGTTGAAAAGGGAAACTGTAGCATTGATGATATCAATGAAATAAAAAATAAAAACAGCGTGCAATGTGTTAGGGTTTCGCTATTTTCAAATCTAAACTACTTTGAAATTGCAGATATCAAGTCTCATAATAAAAAATTCTTATCGATTGCTTCAAAAAAATATGTTGATAATCAATTTGTTTTTACAGAACCCTATATATTAAAAAATAAGATTATTAAAAGCGAAAATGGGCGCTTTAAGGTTGCTTTGTCCGCCATACAAAAAAATGATATTGATGCCGTTTTTAGCACAATAAACAAAATTAATCTTCCCGTTGATTATATAACAGGTTACGCCAACTCCATTCTTAGTGTTTCAAAATATATTATCAACAAAAATGATCTTACACTATTGTGGGCAAAAAACGGCACAGAGATTGAAATAAAGGTAGTTGACGGCAATATTGCCTCACGCGAGGTAAGAGAGTATGAAAATCTTGAGAGTATAGATACGGGATTTTCCAATAACGATATTCTGTTTTTAGGCGACTTATCAAGTAAAAACAGTGATACAAACCTCAATAGATTAAAAAAGGCAGGCTACAAAGATAGTGATGTGTTGGAGTATCCGGAACTCTACGGCTTGTTCTTTATGGATAAAGATTTTAACTTTCTATACGATGATTACAAGAATGAAATTAACTCCTTTAAATCCTCTAAATATCTTCTTCTTGCCTCTGTGGTAATTTTCTTAATTTTTCTATTCTTATCTATTGGAAAATATGTCGCATTCAATCGTATCAATAAACAGTTTATAGATAAAAAAAATGCGCTTTTATTGAAACAAGATAAAATAAAGGACAAAATTCCAAACAAAAATGAAATTGATAATCTTTTTAAAATCTCCAAATTAGAAAATAAATTTAAACAAGAGCCGAATGTTAAGGCTTTTCTTAGCTGGATTACAAATATTACTCCGAATAGTGCAACTATAGAGTATATCAATATAGCTCATAAAAATCAGAAAAATAACGGGCAGAACGATGAATATAACGATATTCAAGATGAACAAAATAACACATATGCAAACAAATTTGAAGCCAAGATTGTTGTTTTTATCTTTGGAAGTTATAAAATTACAAAACAGAAAGCGGTTGATTTTATTAAGAAAATTTCTCAAAAAGTAGCGCCTGAAAATAGTGATTTTGAATATATAAAGAGTGAAAATAGGGCTATCTTAAAAACCACTTTACAAATTGACGGGGGGGATTTTTAAATGGCTAAGCCTATTGGTGAATTACTAAAAGAAGCCGGGGTTATTAATGATGAACATATAAAGTATGCGCTTAATGTTCAAAAATCTATTAAGCGTAGATTAGGGGATGTGCTTCTTAGTCTGGGTTTTGTTACCGATTATGAAGTTGCAAATGTTCTTGCCGAGCAGGTTGGTCTTGAATTTTTTGACATAAGTTCGATTTATCCTGATAAGGAGGCTTTACTGAAAATTCCCTATAAGTTCTCGCTACAAAATAACATTCTTCCTGTCACTATTGAAAATGGTAATTTGGTTGTTGCTATTGCTGATCCCTACAACGAAAGGGTAAAAACTATGATTCAGCGTTTGTACAGCGGTAATGTTTTATATAAGGTTGCCCCGTCCTCGGAACTTGCCAAGAAAATTGAGAGATTCTATTATCTTGCAGAACATCCTATAGATGAGTCTATGGAAAGCATTAGAAATGACATTATTAATGGCAACGATGTATCCGTTGAAAACCTTATAAACTTTATCATAGAAGATGCTATTGATAATAATGCAAGTGATATTCATATTAGCCCCTCCAACGAGGCATCGCTTATTTCGTATAGAATAGACGGCGTTTTGCACCTTTTCCACGCTTTTCCTCTATCTGTGCATAACAGGATTATTTCAACCGTAAAGGTGAGAAGCGCTATGGATATTGCTATGACAAGCATACCTCAAGATGGTGCTATGGAATATGAATTTCTACACGAAAAGTATGATTTTAGGGTTTCTACCACCCCTACTCTTTATGGAGAAAATCTTGTCATAAGGATGCTTGGAGGTCATGCAAAACAGATTACGCTAAGTCAAATAGGGTTTAACAAATCTCAATTGGATGCGGTTGATAAAGCCGTTAAATCTCCTTTTGGAATTATACTCGCAACAGGTCCTACAGGCAGTGGTAAAACCACAACTCTATACGCTATGCTGAGAAAGATTAACACTATGGAAAAAAATGTTATGACAATTGAGGACCCCGTTGAGATAAAAATGCCGTTAATTCATCAAGTTGCCGTGAACACCAAAGCTAATCTTACATTTGCGTCGGCTATCCGTTCATTTTTGCGTCAAGACCCCGATGTTATGCTTATTGGAGAAATTAGAGATGACGAGACCGCAACTCTTGCTATCAGATCCGCATTAACAGGACATCTTGTGCTTTCAACCCTTCATACAAATAGTTCTTCAGGTGCGGTTGCAAGATTGAAAGACCTTGGTATTGATGAATTTCTTCTTTCTTCATCATTAAAAGCCATTCTTGCACAAAGATTGGTCAGAAAATTGTGTCCCTTTTGTAAAAAAGAGATGGAGATTGAAGAAAATATAAAAAAAGAGTTTAATTTAAGTTCGAATTCATTCTATGTTCATCAAGGATGTGAACAGTGTAAGTTTACCGGATATACAGGCAGAGTGGCAGCCTCTGAGATATTGATTGTAGATGATACGGTTAGTAGGATGATAGGAGAAGGTGCATCGTCTATAGAAATCAACCAATACGCCGTAGAAAACGGAATGACAACTATGCTACAATCCGCTGTATCTTTAATGCAAAACGGATTGACAGACATATATGAAATAAGAAGGGTATTTGGAAATATATAATGCCGTTTTTTATCTATTCTTTTATTACGGATGAAGGAAGTATCGTTCGTAATAGCGGAGAATATGAATCCATTGAGAAATTATACGATTATGTAGAATCTTCGGGAAATTCAATCTACAAGGTGCGGGCAATACCACCGTATCTATCCTCTGCATATAAATATATTACGGTAGGCAAGGCAAAGGATAAAGAAATATCCGAGTTTATAAGGAATTTATCTATGTATCTTGAGGGAGGAGTTGCCCTGCAGGATGCTCTATCTGAACTTCAAAACTCTGTAAACAATAAGGCGCTTAAATATTCTTCAAAAACTATTATTGGTATGCTCAACGACGGGCACTCCCTTTCCGAGACATTGACTAAGGTTGGGATTTTTCCGGACATTGTTGTTTCTATGGCAAAAATAGGTGAATCCTCCGGAAATTTGGACAAAACACTTAAGGATGCCGCTGATTATATCGATAGAATGATAGAGATAAAATCCGCAACGAAAAGGGCTTTAATCTATCCAACATTCAGCCTTTTTTCCATTATTGGCGCTTTTCTTTTTTGGATTATTTATATTCTGCCACAAGTAACCGAGCTTTTTACATCTCAAGGTATTGCATTGCCACTTGCCACCAGAATGCTTATTGCAATCAGTAGTTTTATGCAAAACAATTGGATATTTATAGTTCTATTTATTGTGGGTTTTATCATAATAACCCCCATTGCACTCAAAATAGAAAAGGTTAAACTTATTTTCCACAAAGCACTCTGGAAATCACCGATAATGGGATTAATTATTCGCTCCTCTCAAATGGCATTCTATTTTCAATATTTATCGCTTCTTCTTTTAAGTGGCGTTACCATAACAGAATCTCTTCATACCATAAATATTGTCGTATCCAATAAATTTTTCTTAAAATCAATATCAAATGTAAACAAAGATCTCGAAAACGGGGAATCTCTTTCTGTTTCTTTTAAAAAATCCGGTATTTTTGAGCCTATAGCCGTTAGGATGGTGCAGGTTGGTGAGCATACAGGCGGCATAGATGTGCAGATGGAGAAGCTGTCCAAGATATACTACACAAAGGTTCAAAATATGGTAGATGTGATAAGTAAGTTGATAGAACCTATAATATTGGCATTTATAGGTATAATGTTTGTATTCTTTGTGCTTGCACTCATCAGTCCGATTTACGGAATGCTGGGTCAGATGACAAGATAAAATTGATGCAGGGTTAAACTATTGTGTAATTATTCCGATATAAAGGGTGGAAGTGTTTATTGGCATTATTGTTGCTACTGAAATCTTGGTTTTTGTATTGATTTTTTGTCTGGCTTTTTAGTTTGGATTGCGAGGTGGTATTTATGGATAAAAGAGCTTTTACGCTGATTGAGGTTGCCATAGTTATGGTTATTCTCGGTCTTATTATAGGTCTTGGAATGCCTATGATGAAGATGTTGATGAAGTCCAACAAACTGCATGAAGACAGAAATACCGTTGCTCAGGCAAAAGCGGCACTGATAGGTTATGCTTATGAATACGGCAGTTTCCCGAATCCCGATACTGCAAGTGGCTACAGACTGCTTCCGTATGACAAATTAGGTGTTAGACAAACAGATAGCCACGGCAACCAATTGATTTATGATGTAAATAATAAATTACTTAAGTCAGCAACAAGCGATAATATAATACAGTTTTGTAAAAATGTAGGTGATGAAATGAAAAAAAGCGACCTCCCTAAAATTTCATACAGTGGAACACAAACCCCTGTGGCATTTATTGTCATAAGCAAAGGCTCTAATTATAAGCTTGATGATTTGAACAAAACCGGTGCAAAGGTTTCGGGAGGAACAAGAATTTATGACAATCCAACCCATACATACGGCAAAGATTATGACGATATAGTTAAGACATACACCTTTGCCGAACTAAATAAATGGTGCAAAGATAATGGATATTCCGATAACAATGGTAGTGGCGGTGGCAATAACGGCAATGGTACGGCGTTTTCAAATCTGGCCTCTTATGTTGCAGACATAGCGAAAGATTTTCCGAGCACACCCCCTAAAAAATCAGATTTGAATCTGCCTAAGGGATATACATACAAGAAAATAGGCAACAATATAATAATTACTGATAGTAATGGAAGAGAAGCAATAATTTCATACAAATATAGTGGCGAAGTGGGCGGAATAGCGGTGGGTAATACAGTGGGTTGGCATCCTTTTAACCATTGACAAAATGTGGAAAAAGCGCTATTGTCAGGTATGTAAGAATTGATGTTTATCATTTAAAAAATTTTATTGG
>JAMOPP010000069.1 GCA_027064405.1 Desulfurellales bacterium | reverse complement strand
CTGGCTTTTTTAAAGAACTCGTCGTCAAGCGACGAAAAAGGAATATAATACATACCCTATTGTTTGTCAAGAGAAAAAATGAAGAAAAGTGAAGAAAAAGATATAATTTTTTTAAAAATTACAAATAATGTCTTATAGACAACAAAGCCGTTCTATAAAAAACTTTATGAATTTAATAGGTAAAACATATCCAACGGATGAAAAAATCTTCCACCTCCGAGGTGGCACTTCGGAGGTGGAAGATTGGCTCAATGCAAATAAAGACAGGGGGCGGAATATTCCGCCCCTTTTTTAGTTTTGGGAAATTGTAGCGTTGTCGGAACAGCGTTTCATTTCAAAGTAAGCTCTGTGAATAGCATCGGCGAACTGCTTAGAACCGAAGAACGGGACAAGGTATTCTTTGTAAAGAGTGCGATAAAGCAGGTTAGCGAAACTAACAGAACCGCCTTTATACGACAATTTATTAATCTCTAAAACCACTATTCTTGCTACATCAACCCTTGTTTTTGGCAAATCATTAGATAGCAGGATTGAGTTGTATTATTCGGTGCAACACTTATCTCTCCGTGAATGTGTTTGGTAAGTGGCACAAATACAGCTTTTTAATGACCCCAATAGAAATCCTTAATATTTGCGGTTACTATAAAGTCCGCATCTTTCAAGTTTTCAGAAACTCCCCAATTTGTTACCTTCAATGCTTTTTTAAGCACAAAATTAGAGCAATCTTTAAAGTCTTCTTTCTTAAATATATATTTATCAAAAGTAAATAGTCCAAAACCATCAGTGTTACGGAATACTATCTTATCCTCTCTCCTATCTACGGTTTTCACATAGAATTTTATGTCAGGATCACCTACTTTGTATTTTTCAGGGTCAGGTGTGTATCTTTCTATGTATTTGTTTAACATATTATGAGCAACATTACCTTTTAAATTATGGACTCTGGTGCATCCGCCTAACATTAACCCTATGATAGCTACCATAGCAACTATTACCGTTTTCCTCATCTTTTTTACCTCCCGCCAATATTTATTGCAAAACGGCTTAACACAGCACCGTTAAGACCTCACTTTTATCTTCATAAACAAATCAATCCTTCTTTGGTAGCAGTGTATTCATGCAGGACTCTTCTATCAAATAGTCAAAATTGATTTGTATTCATTTCTAAAGTGTTGTATAAAAAGAGAGGTTAAGAATAGGTTTAAAAGATAAAAATTCTTTTTTTGGAGGCATTGAGAATGAATAATAGTGTTAAGGTTGTAATGGTTGTTTTTCTTGTTTTTTTAAGCTTAAACGCCTATTCTAAAGATAACGCTCACCAATTAGGCGTCTCTGTTGGGTATGGTTATGGACATTTTGGAAGTGTTTCCAGTTCTAATCCGTCCTACAAACCTGCTATGCTTATGCTTCATTATGCTGTAGCTGCAAATAGAACCGCTCCTTTTTTGGCTAATATTTCCAAGAGGTGGATGTTCTATTTGGAGCCGGGATACTCATTTATAAACAACAAGAGAAGCGAAAAGGAGATAGGGGTAGGTGCCGGCTTGCAATATATGTTTGATATGTCTAAGAAAATAAAAGGGTATTTTCTAATTGGTAGTGGCTTAATTCACATAACCTATAAATCGGATTACCAAAAAAGAGGGCTCAATTTCCAAGACAATATAGGCAGTGGTCTGCTCTTCTTTATTTCAGAAAACAAGGCTTTAGATATTGGGGTTCGATTCAGACATATCTCTAATGCCGGCACAAGAAAACCAAATCATGGCATAGGCGATTTCATAGGCACGATGGGACTATCGTTTTTCTTCTAAAGTAGGATGCAGGATAAATGAAAAAAGGAGCGAATCTTAACAGCGGGAAAGAGTGAGTCTTTCAACAGGTGCCAAACCCTTATTCTCTACGGAGCATAATGAGTTTAGAAATCCAGATTTTTATAAGATAAAAGAAAGACTGGGAAAAACCCCACATTATTTTTGACGGAAGAAATCAGCATAATAAAAAATTATTGAAAGAGTTTGGATTTGAATATTATCAAATAGGTGTTGGTGGAAAGATATTGTAATGTTAAATCTCTATTTTATTTGACATAAAAAGTTGTTGGGTGTATTATTGAATTACTATATTATAACAAGTAGAAAATTATATCGGAGGTAAAAAATGGGTCAGGCTGAAAAGAAAGAAAGATTCGATAAATTGACAGGTGCTCAGCTATTATGGGCAAGTACAATAGGGGCTTCATTTGATCTTGGTATAATGAGTAAGGCTATGCTTACACCGTCTATGAAAACGGCGGCTCAGAGATTGGTTTTACATCAAATGCAAAAGGGTTCTTTTCCATTTTTGGAAGATAATGAATTGGATATTGATTTTTTTAAAAAAACCTATGAAAATCTTAATAAGTGCATACACTTCGCAAATAGGTATGAAGTTGAATTAAAAGACGATACCGTTATCTTAAAAATAAATAGAGATTCTTGTATGTATTGTCCTACAGGTGTGGGTGGAGCTCAATTCGGTCTTGCTATATGTCCTTACCCGCAGTTGTTTTCTGTGTATATTGATTCTGTTATAAAGAATGCTTATAAATTCAAAACCGTTGATATGGTTAAGTCTGAAGATGGCTTGTA
>JAMOPP010000068.1 GCA_027064405.1 Desulfurellales bacterium | reverse complement strand
TCAACAATTAAGAAATGAAATAACTTACATAGAATATAAAAATAGAATTGATAAAAAAGAAAAAGAAATTAACAACATAATAGATAATCCTGATAGCAGTATTCCTACTGACAATATAAAATTAGCTGTTAGAATTTTTGAAAATGCTACAGAAAAAATTATGGAAAAAACAGAATTTATTAATAGCGAAGAGAAGAAAAAATTTAGAAAGAAACCTCTTAAACAGAGAATAGAGGAGGTGCAAAAGTCTATACCCCCTTTTTCAATGACGGGGGCGGAGGTCTCCCGTTCGGGAATTAATACACAAAATATATCTTTGCGTGATATTTTCAAAAAATCACTATCAGAATGGAAAATTGAGTAAAGTGAGGGTAGTGGCAAATGCGTAAGAAAAATTTAATTGAAATTGATCACAATGTTCCGAGAGAGTTTAAGGCAATCAAAAGCAGAAAGTTATTTATAACATCATTTTTTGTATCGTTTTCTTTATCTTTACTCGTCCTTTGGAAAATAGCTTCCTTTGTAGAATTTGAGATTAAAAAAGTGTCCATTGCGAATATTCTTGATAATAATGTTTTGACTTTTCAAAATTTTAAAAATTATATTGAAAAATATCCGCTTGAACTTTCCCATAATAGTATAACTATAACTATTGCCATTACTATAAGTTTTTTTATAACTGCAATTATAGTACATAACATAATGATTACCCCCAGCAAGACCGCATATAAAAACATAGAAAAGGGATCCGCAAGGTGGGGAACCGAGAAAGATATAGCACCTTTTATCGATAAAGCAGTAGGCAAACCGTATTATTACAATAACAACAATACGATTTTTACTATGCATACAGGTCTATCGCTAAATGCAAGAAAAACTTATAGAAATAATAATGTATTAGTTATTGGAGGTTCCGGATCAGGAAAGACGCGATTTTGGGTAAAACCAAACATCATGCAGATGAATGCGTCTTACATCGTAACGGATCCAAAAGGAGAAATCTTAAGAGAAACCGGAGAGATGCTTCAGAAACATGGTTACGATGTAAGAGTTTTTAACTTAACTGATCCCGAACACTCATCTTTTTATAATCCCTTTGTATACATCGAAAATGAAAAAGATATATTAAATGTTGTTAACACAATTATGGCATCTACCCAAAAATCAACAGGTTCCGTATCAAATGAAGACTTTTGGGAAAATGCCGCCAAAGCTCTATTAATGTCCGTTTTTGGTTATGTTCACTATGAACTCCCTCCCGAAGAACAAAACGTAGCAACTGTTATGGATTTATTAGAAACAATTAAAATTGAAGAAAATGCCGGAATGTTTGGAGGAGGAGGGCAAAAATCCATTTTTGAAAAACTTATTGAACAGCTTCCCGACGAACACTTTGCTAAAAAGCAATTCAAGGTATTTCAGATGGGAGGAGCAAGTAAGACAACGCAGTCAGTATTAATTACGGCAGGTGTAAGATTGGCCCCCTGGACAATGAAACCTATTCGCTATTTAATGCAGGAGGATACTATCAATTTAAGGACAATAGGTGATAAAAAAACTGCCTTGTTTATCATCATCCCGGATTCTGCTAAAGACTTTAATTTTATTGCCGCTATTATGTATCAACAGTTATTTTACATTTTGTACAGAAGAGCAGACTATTTTTATAAAGGTAGTTTACCAGTTCATGTGAGATTTATACTTGACGAGTTTGCAAATATCGGCGGAATTCCGGACTTTGATAAATATCTCGCAACTATGCGTTCGAGAAATATATCGGCAGCCGTTATTATACAGAACATCTCGCAACTAAAAGCTTTATATAAGAAAGAAGGTGAAAGCGGATGGGAAAAAATTGTCGGCAATACAGATAGTATACTATTTTTAGGAGGACAAGAAGAATCGACATTAAAGTATGTTTCACAAAGGTTGGGAAAGACAACTCTCGTATTGAATGACATATCACATAAAGAAGGAATGGACGATCATACATCATATTCTTACCGATATGATTCAAGAGATTTAATGATGCAGGACGAATTAGCCAGAATGCCGTATAACAAGTGTGTTTATATGCTTAAAGGTGTCCCACCGTTCTATGACGATAAGTTTGATATTAAAGCTCATCCGCACTATAATGAGTTGGCAGAAGTAACCGGAAGGACATACCTTCCCGAAGAAATACCTGTGCGTACTGCCAATAACATACTGTTGAAGTAGCTTTTATTTTTATATATGTTATTAAAAAGGAATATATTATTTATTATAATATACAAGATAAACAAAATCGGAGGTGATCTTTAGATGGAAAAAACATTAAGTAAAAGTAACAGCATAGTAAGCTTACAAGACATTATTAAAATTGCCATTGCAAAAAATGCGTCAGATATTTTATTCTCAACTGGTTATCCCCCTTATTTAAAAATTGTGGGGGAATGGATACGATTCACAGATAAACCATACTATCGCAAAGACATTGATAATATAATTGACGAAATTTTATCGTCGTCAAGTGGCGGAGAATCTATAAAAAGATATATATCAAGAGTTCATCAAGTGGATTTCTCATTTCAGGTTGGCGATGAGAACAACGGAATTCGTTTTCGTGCCAATATATTTGAAACTCTTAAA
>JAMOPP010000067.1 GCA_027064405.1 Desulfurellales bacterium | reverse complement strand
TCTATTTTTACCGTTTCTACCATATATTCCATAGAGATAGCATAGTTTATATTATTTAATTTAACATGGAAAACGTTTGTTAAGGCAACGCTTACAGGAAGTTCTAACACTATTGTTGTGCCTTGATCTATAGAGCTTTCTATGTGTATTTTTCCGCCAAGCTCATCCACAACTCTTTTAACAGCGTCTCCGCCTACACCTCTTCCCGATAGCTCACTGACCTCATCCTTTGTTGATAGACCGGGAAGGAATACAAGTTGTAATTTTTCTTCTTCGCTCATAGAATCAAGCTTATCCGGATCCATCATACCTTTTTCAAGCACCTTCGATATTAGTTTTTGTGTATTGATGCCTGCACCGTCATCGCTTATTTCTATAAATACTCTATCGCCTTTGGAGTGCGCTGCAACCTTCAACACCCCCTCTTCATTTTTGCCTTTGGCTTTTCTTTCTTCTACAGTCTCTATTCCATGGTCTATTGAATTCCTTATTATGTGAATCAGTGGGTCTGCAAGTTTTTCTATCATCATCTTATCAAGTTTGGTTTCTGAGCCTTCTTCTATGTATTTGATTTTTTTATTTAATTTCTTGCTTAATTCCCTTATGAGTTTTGGATATCTTCCGAATATATAGCTCAAAGGCAATAGTCTCATACCCATTACCTTATCTTGCAACTGGTCTGTTAACCTACTAATTTCTTCATATTTATTAAGAACTTCTCGTTTGCTCTGCTCTTCGGATATTTTTCCTACTTTATTTGCTATATAGGGTAGGGCGTTTTTCATAACAAGCAATTCACCCGTTATATCCATAAGTTCGTCTATGGTTGATTGGTCTATTTTAACTGTTTTGGGTATATGGGCAGATGGGTCTGTTTTTTTATGCTCAAGTTTTGCGGGCTGTTTGCCGACTGTATCCTTTTGTTTTTCTTCTTTGGCTTGACTGTCTTGGGTATCTTTTTTATCAACGGTGCTTTCCAATTCTGTTATTTTACTGATTATTTTATCTATTACATCTTTAATTTCTTCTTTTGTAGAAGCGTTATCAAGTGTTTTGCAATCTATGTTTAAACTTTTTGAAACATTATTTAACACAAGTTTTGTTCTTTCGATAAAAGACTTATCTTCTTCTTTAAAAAAGCTTAAGACTTTTATCTGGCTTTCTAATATATTTTTCGCTGCTTCAATCTCTTGTTTTGAGATATTTTCATTATTATCTAATGTCTTTTCATTTGATTCTTCTTGAGTTTCGATACTTTCTATCTCTATCTCCAACTCATCAAGCGCCATTTGAAGTATTTGGTTGTATTCTTGAGAATCCTGCGGGTATTTTTCTAATATATCTTTTAAGAGGTTTAAAATATATCCTTCTTTTGTTTCTTTGCTTATAACTTCGGTGATGGTTTGTATTTTTTGAATGATGTTTCCGTTTTTTATTGCATCATGAAGCTCATCTTTAAAATCTGCATATACATCGCTTTCCAAAGATTCATATGTGGTTTTTAGAAGATTTTCAATGCTTAGCGGTGCTATAGCAATCTCATCTATTATATTATAAAAAGCATCTTCCATAGCTTCTTTATTTGATTTAACCACGGCTACTATTCTTGTTTTCCATAGGTATGGGTCATCTTGTAGTTCTTTACAATTGACCGAAGATGATAAACATAATATGTTCTCTTCGCCTATAAGATACAATATATAGTATGGGTCGTTGCCGAATTTTATTGTGTCTTCATCCAAATCCATATCTATTAGCCAATAGTTGTCATTTTCTAACAGGTCATTTGTTATTTTCGGTGTATGTATGGGTATGTCTATATTTGATATTTGGTTAAAATCAATAAGTTCTCCTGCGTAAAATTCGGACAAATTTAATTGAGTGTCGATCATTTCGCTTTCTTGTGTTTGTTCTGTGTTTTTGTCAAGTAACTTAAGGATATTGCTCTTTATCTCTTCTATTTTTTCTTTGTCTATATCCAAATCCACATCACCTTTTTCTTCGGCAGCGTCCACAAGCTCAACAACCTCATCCACGGCATCATATAAGGCATCAAGTATCTCATCAGAATATTCTATTTTATTGTTTCTAAAGGCGTCCAATAGGTCTTCGGTTTTATGTGTTATTTCTTGAACGGCACTAAAACCAACCAATCCGGCACCGCCTTTTAATGTGTGTGCTGCTCTAAACAGAGCATTTACGACCTCTTCATCTTTGTCTTTAAGTTCGGGTAGATGTTGATCAAGATAGGACAAGTTATCTCTTGCTTCGCTTAAAAATTGTTCTAAGATAGGATTCATCGTTTACCTCGTATTAAAAGTGAGTAATTTTGCATTAATTAACAATTCTTCCGGTTTAACAGGTTTTACTAAATACAGACTCGCTCCGCTTTCGTATGCCAATTCCATATCTTTTGATTCTGACTCTGTGGAAACTATGATAACAGGAGCGATATGGCCTTCACCTTCTCTCAAGCGCTTAACAAAGCTGTATCCGTCTAAAACCGGCATATTTATATCAACTATATACAAATCGTATTCTTTATGTTGAGCTTTTTCCAACGCCTCCATTCCATTTTCTGCTTCTTCACATTCGTACCCTGCATTTGTTAATATCTGCTTATGATACATCCTTACTGTTGTGGAGTCGTCAACAATTAATACATTCTTTGACATTTTCTTCTCCCGAGATTATCGATAATTATTTTTTAAAATAGTTCAATATCTCCATATTCGTCATCGTTTTCAGAAGAATTCTCTCTTTGCAAAATGCTACTTATTTGGTTGCAAGAAGCAAGCAACGAATCGTCAAGATAGTGAACGTCTTGAGCTTCCTGGTTGACAAACACCTTAATCCTCCATTTGTTTAAGTCATCAATCAGAGAGTATAGCAAAGAAACAACCAAATTTACAGTCTCATCTTCATTTAACATCCCGATTTCCATATTTTCTATAGTATTTGCCATTATATTCATAGCATTGGAGAGTTTTTCAAACTCGTTTAAAAGAAATATTATATTAGAGTATTCTTTAAATAAATCTGCTATTGTTTGCAATGATTCTCTATCTTTATTTGTATATAAATTGTTTATTTCTAAGGTTAATCTATCTTCTAAATCTTCCAACATATCCAACTTTGCCCCAATCTCCAACGGTGTCATTTCCATAAACTCCTTAGCGTTTATCTTTTTTTTATACCGGATTTGTTCTTGAGCATTTTGTTCTTTTTTTAATACGACACTAATCTTTTCATCATCATACCTCATACGATCATACTTGCAATGTTTCACGGCTAAGCTTGATATAACTTTTTTTGGTATTGGCTTATACTGCATTGTAACATAATGATTATCGTCGTCTTCTTCATAAATGATATGGTATTTATCCGTATTATTAACAAGCCACTCTGCTATTGAAAAAAATAGTCTAAGCCCGCATAGATTGCCTTTTGAGTCGGCATAGTGTATTAAATAATCCCAGGCAGAAGTTAGATTTTCTTCTTTTTTTATATCAAATCTTATGCTTCTTTTTAATATACTATCTGTGAATACATTATATGGTTGCGCATCCAAGATAACATCATATGCAGCTTTATCTTTTTTTTGATTTGCCGAAACCGAGTAGTATTCTAATCTTTTCAGGAGTGTTTCCGCATCGATATTTTGTCTTAAAAAATCACTCGCACCGGCAGTAATTGCTTGTTGTATGTTGAGATTATTAGGGTTAGCACTCGTTGCAATAACCACCTTATTATCTTTTAAAAATTTTGTTTTATTGATGAGTTTTAATGCCTTATCTATGTCTTCATCCATATCTACAAATATTACATCGTAATTATTGAATAGAGATGCATCATCGGCTATGTCTTCAATATTTATCTCTTCGTAATTGATGTTTTCTTTTTTGAATATATCAATAAAGGCTGGTTTGTTATTTTTATATACTACTGCTATATTATTCATTATCTTATCCTTAACACTCTTTTAATGGCTTTTTCAAGCGTTTGTGGTTTGAATGGTTTTGTTATCCATCCGGTTAGACCTATCTCTTTAGCAATTGTTTTTAATTCCGGCGAGTTTTCTGTTGTTAATGCCAATATGGGTTTTGCCATAAATTTAGGGTTACTTTTGATTTGTTTAGCCATTTCAAGCCCGTTTATATTTGGCATATTGACGTCTGTTATGAGTAAATCAAAAGAGAAATCATTTTCTACATCAGATAAAAATTTTGTTGCATCATCGTAAGTGATAATATCTATTACCTGTTGTTCAACAAGCGGCTTTACAGCAAGCTCAGCAGTCATTAAAACGGTTTTTGAATCATCCACAAATACTACCTTTTTAAGCATACAAACTCCCTTCTTATCTTAATTAAGTTAATCTTAAGTTAACCTGCAGCAACATAAATCTAAACAAGTTTATATATATTTAATATAATATCTAAGAATTGTCAATAAAATAATTTGGTATTGTAAATAACTGATATTTATATTTCAAAAAAATTCTACATCGCCATAATCATTGTCTTGATTGGAAGAGTTTTTGTTTAAGAGGTGTTCTATCTGAAGACATGATGCAATCATTGAATTGTCGAGATAATGGATATCGGATGTTTCTTGATTGACAAATATACCTGTTCTCCATTTTATTAAATCGTCCACCAAAGAATAAAAAACAGAAACTATCAAATCTGCGTTTTCATCAATTGTTTCTTCATCTGCATTTTCTATGTATTCTGCAATTTTATCTATCGCTTCGGATAGTTTGTCAAATTCATTCATCAAAAATACTGTTGATGCGTATTCTTTAAACAACTCTCCTATGGCTTTTAAGGTTTCTCTGTCTTTATTGGAACTAAATTGATTTATTTTAACAGTTAAAGCTTCCTCTATATCTTCAAGTGCATCCATTTTAGTAGTAATCTCAAGTGGAGTGGAATCAACAAATTCTTTTGCACTAATGGTTGTTGTTTTTTCTTCTTTTATATCTTGTGGTAGCTGTGTTTCTTGTTGTGTTGTTTTGTTGAATTTGATGCTTAGTCTAAAATCATCCATTTTTGCGCTTTCTTTAACACAACTCTTTATGATTAGGTTGTGTATAACGGTCTGTGGAATAGGCGTGTATTTGAATGTTAAATAGTAATACTCTCTGTCTTCTTCGGATACTATAAAAAATTTATTATTATTTCTTATCAACCATTCACCTATAGAAAAAATAAAATTTAACTTGCAAAGACTATCTTCACTGCTGGCATTCAAAATAAAATATTCCCAAAATTCCGATAAATCATCTTCTTTGTTTATATTAAATCTCGTATTTCTGCTAAAAATTTTATCTGTAAAAAGATTATAAAAGCTCTCGTTTTCATGTATCCTATTTTTCCTAAAATCCAATAAGGTTTTGTAATTTGAGACTTTTTTTAGAATCATACTTTTATTTATCGGTTGTTTGAGAAAGTCATCTGCACCAGAAGAAATTGCTTTATTTATATGGTTGCCTGTGAAGTTAGGGCTTGTTACAACAATAATTATGTTTTTATCGAGATTTTTTATATTCTTAATTATGTTTGTTATATCTTTTATATTGTGTTCCAAGTTTAAAAATACTACATCAAACCCCTCTAATTTTTGTATGTTATCCAATATATCTTTTACATTGAATTTATCATACTCTATACTTTCCTGCTTGAAAACGGATTCGAAAAATTTTGGTTTTTTATTATCGCCTATAACAGCTATGTTTTTCACTATCTTATCCTCAAAACTCTTTTAATTGCTTTAACAAGTGTTGTGGGTGAAAAGGGTTTTGTTATCCATCCGGTTAAACCTATTTGTTTACCAAGCATTTTCATTTTTTGAGAATTTTCTGTTGTTAGAGCAAGGATGGGTTTTAATTTTAATCGTGGATTATTTTTTATTTGTTTTGCCATATCAAGGCCGTTAATCTTAGGCATATTTACATCAGTTATCAATAGGTCAAATGTAAATCCTTTTTCTACATCCGATAAAAAGTTCATAGCTTCATCATATGTAACTATTTCTATATCGCCACTTTCAACTAAGGGTTTTACGGCTAATTCAGCAGTCATTAAAACTGTTTTTGAATCATCAACAAAAACTACAATTTTAGGCATGCAAGTCCCCCTGTTTTTATATCTACTAACTATATTGATTATATTAACTCAATAGTGCATGTCAATTACTATTTTTGATTGAACATTACACTTGCCAAAAATAATGTTTCATATTGTTATTGAATTACTATTTATCGGCATAGATACGCAAAAAACCAAATCAATAAATTAAATGTTTTCTAAAAATTATCAACTCTGTTATCTTTAAAAAACCACCTAAAACAGTATAGCAAACAGACAGAAATGAAAAAAATGAATTTATGTAAAACTACGAGGCAATCTTAATATAAAAAAAAGGGTGCGCTAATGCACCCTTTTCGGATAAAATTATTCTTCTACCTTAATAGCTTCTGTAGGACAAGTTTCAGCAGTTTCTTTAATTTCTTCCAAAGAAGCTCCTTCAGCATTTGTTACTTTAGCTTTTCCGTCTTCCATAGCAAACACATCAGGTAGAGCGTCAGCGCAAGCTTCACATCCAATACATGCATCTTGATCAACATAAACCTTAGCCATAGGTACACCTCCAAAAAATTCTTTTCAATTACGGTAGTTTCTATTAAATTTTAGCATTAATGTCAAGAAAATAAGTTTTCCTCATTCTCCAAGGAGTTCTTTTACTTTATCCTTTAGGGGTTCTAAGTCAGGAGATTTGACTATATAGGCATCGGCTACCCAAGTATAAAAATCCTGCTTGTAATGAGAATACGCCGTTGACATAATAACATAAGTATTGGGAGACATCTCCTTTATTTTTCCCAAAACATCCAAGCCACTCATACCGGGCATAGCTATATCTAAAATTACAAGGTCAGGCTTCTCTTTTTCAAACATCTCCAAAGCACATTCTCCGTTTTCGCAATCTATAACTTCATAATTCATATCTTCAAACTCTTCCCTGTAAAGAAGTCTTATTGCGTCTTCATCATCCACTACCATTATTTTTTTACCCATAACAACCTCCATTTATTTTATGCCGGAAGGCGAATAGTACATTCCAAGCCCTTGGAATCAATATTTTTAAATTCTACCGTTCCGTTATGTTTTTTAATTATATCTCTCACTATAGACAAACCAAGACCTGTACCTTGCTTTTTCGTAGTAAAAAAAGGCTTTAAAATATTGTTAAAGTTATCTTTTTTAATTCCGCCCGCATCATCTCTTATTTTAATAACAATATTGTTACCGGATTTCACTATAACAACGGTAATTTTACCATCTTTTTTATCCCCGTATGCCTCCATTGAATTTTTGAACAAATTAATAAAAACTCTTTCCATATGAGACTTGTCAACATATGCCTCTTTAGCTTTTTCATCTACATATACTGAAAAAACGATATTGCTATTGATTCCCTCAACCATATCAATGGATTTATTGATTAACTCCTGCAAATTGACGCGGGTCTTTTGCACAACAGACAAATCTTTTGAATATTTATTGATATCTAATGTAAAGTTGTAGAGCTTATTTAGTTCATCCTCTATTACGGATGTATATCTTTGAGCTTTTTCATTTTTATCAATATGTTTTTTTAGCTTGTTAAACAAACCTATTATGCCGACAAGAGCATTTTTCATCTCATGTGCTACCGTAGCTGTAGCTTTTCCTAATTTGTATATTTGCTCTTGGTTGTTTACATAGGGTGAACTTTCTTTATCAAGATATGTTTTAATATTATCCCTCTCTTTAATATTTATAAAGTTGTCTATTACTATTCCCAATAAACTCTTAAAAGGCTCAAATCGCTCTTTCTCTAAAGAATCACCGGAGCAAAGTATAAAACCTGTAAGCTTGCCTCTTGACAAAAGAGGAATATAAAAAGCGCTTGTCATCTCTATCTCTTTCAAAATGTTTTGTATTCGTCTGTTTTTAATATCCTGAATATTAATTTTTTTAACTTCATCGGTTATAAATGTGCTTGCTATTGATCTTGACGCTTCATTGCAAGGTAAATTTAGAGACTGAATTTTTTCGTTGCACTCCGTATGATTGAATTTTTCACAGGACATATCAAGAAGCCATCTTGCAAAATATCCGGTCTCGCTCTTGTTTTTTTCCCATATATCTTTTATTTCCGAAATATATTCTTTTTTTAATCCGACCTTAGGGTCAAAACATTTTTTACTCCTGCTGTATTTAAATATAATTATTTTATCAAGATTGAAAGCAAGCATAAAAATGATTAAAGCGGCAAAATATGTATGCCTTAAATCCTTTTCATATTCTAACAATACAGCTAATTCATATAATAACAGATCAAAATCACCTGATTTTTTACTCATCTTCGTGTATTTCCGTTCCTATTCCTGTAAGTGTAAAAATTTCCTCCAAGAGAGAATGAACCTTTGTTCCGTTAATAATATGCACCTTTTTCACACCATTTTCAATGGCTTCTTTACTTGACAATATCTTTGGTATCATACCACCATATATAACAGAATCATTTATCATATTATCTATATTCTTAATATTCACAGATGATACAAGTTCGCCGTTTTTATCAAGAACACCGTCTGAATCAGTTAAAAAAATTAATTTTTCAGCCTTTAAACTTATTGCGATTGCACTTGCGACACTGTCTGCATTTATATTGTATCTTTTTCCGTTTTCGTCAACACCTATAGGTGCAACAACCGGTATATACCCGTCTTCCGATAAATGATTTAAAATCATAGGATTGACAAGTTCCACATCTCCTACAAGTCCCAAATCTACATCCTCTACTAACTTCTTTTTAGCCTGTATTATAGATGCATCTACACCGCTTACACCGACAGCTTTTCCGCCGTTTTGATTGATTTTTAAC
This sequence comes from Desulfurellales bacterium, assembly GCA_027064405.1. GTDB lineage: Bacteria > Campylobacterota_A > Desulfurellia > Desulfurellales > Hippeaceae > JAMOPP01. Next base: position 4,820 of record JAMOPP010000067.1, on the reverse strand, counting down.
ACTATCTCTTTGTTGACTTTTCCTGCCAGCACCATCACAACAACCTCCATAGTCGCTTCATCAGTTATTCTTAGTCCTCCATGGAATTTACTCTCCATATTTAATTGTTGTAGTGTTTTGCCTATTGCAGGTCCTCCGCCGTGAACTATTATCGGGTTAATTCCTATATATTTTAGCAAAGAAACATCTTTTGAAAAACTATTTTTTAAATTTTCATCAATCATAGCAGCTCCGCCATATTTTATAACCATAGTTTTTTTAAAAAACTTTTTTATATAGGGTAGAACTTCTATGAGACAATCGCCTTTATCGAACATTTTATGCCCCCTGCAATGTATATAAACAGTCTATCATTTTATATCTAAAAATCAATATCATAATTAATTTTATCTATCAAAATTGTTAAAGGTAAAATAGTTCCACGCCTTACAGCCCTTGAAATTCCTTAATTAGCACTATTTATCCTTTGATATAGGGTTGATAATGGTGCTGAGTTCTGCGCAGGAAATAAAAGAAAGCTAAATAAATACAATGAGTTGTTCTTAATTTAAAGAAAACGAGAAATTGATAGGTCTTGACATTTCAATTCATACAGAGAAAGGATTTGAACTCTAAATGTCAAATATAAAACACACAATAAAAATGAAACTTTTAGTTTTAAAATACTTTACATAGTAAGTTTGTTATGTTATTATGCATTCGGTTTGTGAAAATTTTAGAATTTGAAGGGTTTAGCAAAATTTATACTCAGCTTTATAAGAAATTAATAAAGTTTACATATATTTATTTAGGAGGTATTAAGAATGGCTACTCTGGAGATTAACGGCAAAACTATCCCGGTTGACGAGGATGGTTATTTAGAAAATCTTGAAGATTGGGACAAAGAAGTTGCAGCATTTTTGGCTAAACAGGAAGGAATTGACACTTTAACAGATGGTCACTGGGCTGTTATTGAAGTTATGCAAAAAACATTCAAAGAAACAGGAACAGGTCCATCATTAAGAAAACTATCAAAAGCAAGCGGGGTGCCGACAAAAGAATTATATCAGCTTTTCCCAAAAGGTCCCGCAAAAAAAGCAGCTAAGGTTGCAGGAATCCCTAAACCTACAGGCTGCGTATAAAATAAGGAGTAAAAAATGGAAAATAATAATTATGAACCTGTAAAAAAAGTATCTATAATAATATCAAAAAATTCTCTTGAGAATGTATATCCCGGATTAATTATGGCAAATGGCGCATTAATGGAAGGCATGGACGCTGTGCTGTTTTTTACATTTTTTGGAACCGATGTAGTAACAAAAAACAGAATGGATAAATTACAGATAAAAGATGTAAACAATTTTATGTCTCATATGCCTGCTCCAAATGGCCCTATGCCCGAGAATTTAACACAGTTTGTAACAGATCAGATAATGGCTCAGTTTGACTCTATGGATATTCCTCCAGTAGGTGAATTTTTGGAAATGATTCACGACGGTGGTGGACAAATTTTTGCATGCAAAGCTATGGCTGATATGTTTCATCTTACCAAAGATGATTTGTGCGACGAAGTTGATGATATTATATCTGTCGGTAAAATGTATGAAGTTTCAGCCGGTGCCCAAATTATATACACATAGTATATAAAACTTTTTCTTCTAAATTAATTTAAAAACACTTCGGACTTAATGTTTAAAGACATTTAAGTATCCGGGGTGTTCTTTTAAATTCTTACCTGTAATTTTTTTCTATCAATATACCTGATATTTTGTTATTTTATTTTCATCTAAAAGGTGTTTACGGAGGTCGTATGAACGAAAATGAATACATAACACTTCAAATGAATGCGAGTGATATTATAAACGATATGAAAAAAGATAGTGAAGCAATGATTTACTTAAACAATATTATAAAAAAATATCCGAAGGAATTTAATGATTTTATAAATAAACTCGCAGAATTGAAAATAAACAGTAAAATTTTAAAAGTTCTTGCCAAAGAGGAAAGCCCCTTAGACGCTGTTAGAAAATATTCAATAGATATAGTTATTCATAGATTAAGACAAATTAACTGTTTTGGTAATCCAACAAACGAATATGTTAAAAATGTTTTTGATATGACACTAAAAGAAATATCTTTTGAGTAAACCTAAATTATTTTCTTTATAAAAACAAAAAGGACGAATCTATAAACTTAGATTCGCCCCCTATAAAATAAATTTCAGAAATCTATTTACCTTCTATGTAATCGTGCATAGCCTTAGCCGCTCTTCTTCCCTCACCGAGCGCCAAAATAACAGTTGCTCCTCCGCTAATAGCGTCACCACCGGCAAATACACCGGGTATGCTTGTCATAAGGTTCTCGTCCGTTATGATGATACCCTTTCTGTCTGTCTTTAATTCAGGTGCTTTACTTAAGAAAAGTCTGTTCGGCATTGTTCCAAGTGCCTCAATAACAGTGTCAATTTCTATTATATGCTCTGTTCCTTCTACAGGAATAGGTCTTGGCCTTCCACTGCTATCCTTATCACCGAGCTTCATATTAACTACTTCTACACCTTTTACCCAACCTCTATCCGTTCCGACTATTTTTACGGGATTAACAAGTTCTTGGAATATAATACCTTCTTCTTTGGCATGCTCATATTCTTCTGCTCTTGCCGGAGAAAAGTCCATTTTTCTTCTGTATATTATCGAAACTTCTTTAGCTCCGAGTCTTAATGCAGTTCTTGCAGCATCCATAGCAACATTTCCTGCTCCAATAACGCCTACTTTGTCTCCAACCATAATAGGTGTATCCCAATCAGGGAACAGGGATGCTTTCATTAAATTCGCTCTTATTAAAAATTCATTTGCTGAATATACACCGTTCAATTTTTCACCTTCTATGCCCATAAATCTTGGTGCGCCTGCGCCTGTTCCCAAGAAAATAGCATCATACTCTTCTTGAAGTTCATCAAAACCTATGTTTTGACCAACAGTATGATTGAGTTTTATTTCAACTCCGCTTTCCTCTAAAGCATCCAACTCATACTCAACAATATCCTTAGGAAGACGGAAGTTAGGTATACCATACTCCAAAACACCACCTGCCTGATGTAGTGTTTCAAACATTGTTACCTCATATCCATATTTTCTTAAATCCGCAGCACAAGCCAATCCGGCAGGTCCTGAGCCGACTACAGCCGCTTTTTTAGGTTTGCTTGTAGAAGGAACTTTAATTTCTTCCTTAATTCCATTTTTTCTTGCCCAATCTGCCGCAAAACCCTCAAGCTTTCCTATGCTTATAGGCTGTCCGGTTTTCACTAATATACAAGCACCCTCACACTGATCTTCCTGAGGACAAACCCTTCCTGTACAAGCAGGGAAAGCATCATCTTCTTTTGTTAGCAAGAATGCCTCTTTAAACTGTTTCTGAGCAATAAAATGTATCATATCTTTTATTTTAATATTAACAGGGCAAGCTGTTTCACAAGTTGGATTAGGACACTGAATACAGCGCTGAGCCTCTGCTATGGCCTCTTCTTCGTTATATCCATAAGGAACAGAATCAAAATTGTGAATTCTTTCCTCTACGGGTTGTTCCCTTACAGGAACTCTTGGTTTTAATTTTGCCATCTTAGCACCTCCCCGTTTCTTTGCATAGTTTTGTGGCAACGGTTTCTTTTTCTACAAACATATTAGGTCTTCTTAATGCACTTTCCCAATCAACTTTATGAGCATCAAACATAGGTCCGTCAATGCAGGCAAGCTTCATTTCACCATCAATAAATACACGACAAGCACCGCACATACCCGATGCATCAACCATAATCTGTCTTACGGTTACTATTGTAGGAACATTGTAAGCCTTTGTCATTTCACCCAATTCTTGCAAATTTGGCAAAGCTCCACCTGCAAATATAACATCTATCTTCTCACCTTTTTCGAGCCTCTCTTCAAGCAGGTCTATGTAGTGACCTTCCTCTCCTCTACTTCCGTCTTCTGTTGTCAAGTGGTACTCGTCACACACCTTATCAGCAAGAACTTCATCAGGATATACTTCATCCGCTGTAGGATATGTCTGATAAGATATTACATGGTTTCCCTCAACTGCGCTTAGCGCTTCGCATATAGCATAGTTTTCGGCATGACCACATACAAGATCGGATGCTACGACAACATTACCATACTTCTTAATATCTATAGGATTTCCCATAGGACCTATAACATTTTCAAATGTGTCAAGCGTTTTGTAAAGTTCCATAGAAGTCTTTCCAAGTTTCTTGATGAACATTGCTATTTTTCCATCTTCTGCCTTCATAATAGACATTGGAATTCTCTCACCTTGCGGGTTACTTCTTAAAATTGTAAAGTTTCCCGCTTTAAATCTTTCGGCTACTAAAGGAGCCTCAACTTCAACATAAAAATCTGCCGAGTTAAGGTCCATTTTGCGAGTAATCTTATGCGACATACCTAACCTCCCAAAAGTTAATATTTTTTAAATATTCAAATACACACCTATACTTTGCTATCTTAACCGTATTTTTATCTTTTTCGCCTGTCATTATAGACATCCTTCTCTTCTTTCTGTTGTTGAATTTTTTCATAATAAATTCTTAAGAAACCAAAATCGCCAAATTATAGTTTTATCTATTGGTTTGTCAAGAACTAATACAATATGCGGAATATATAGGCATCTAATCTTTATCACCTGAAGCAACCACAAGACAACCAAAGAAAGGAGACTGTCAATGCCAATTAGAATTCCCGCCTTATGCCCCTTAAAATTCTTTGTAAAAACAGATACATTTTCTAAAAAGTGGTAGGTATATCTATGCCATTGCCCAATAAATTCGACAG
>JAMOPP010000066.1 GCA_027064405.1 Desulfurellales bacterium | reverse complement strand
GGTTTTCTAATCTCATTCCAGTTAACATTTGAATATTCATCAAGTATCGAATTTAACTCTTTTAAAACAAGCTTTGCATCTCCAACGATAGGATAATCGACTTTTACATTCTTGCTTATACTTGTAGGATCTATATCTATATGAATTATTTTAGCATAAGGAGCAAATTCCGATAGCTTTCCCGTAATTCTATCATCAAATCTCGCACCGATTGAAACAAGAAGATCTGAATATTGAATAGCCATATTAGCCCTGTATGTCCCATGCATACCTGCCATACCAAGACTCAAGTCGTCATCTTCGGGATAAACGCCTATTCCCATAAGGGTTGTGAAAACCGGAATTTGAAGTTTTTGAGCCAATTTTACAACATCTTCGCTCGCATCAGACGCTACAGCTCCGCCACCTACATACAAAAGAGGCTTTTTTGCAGAGGCTATTACAGACGCAACTTTTTTAATTTGTTTTAAATTTCCATTGTATGTGGGGTTGTATCCTCTTAGATGTATTGTTTCAGGATATTTAAATTCCGCTTTATTAACTTGAACATCCTTAGGAAAATCAATTAACACAGGGCCCGGTCTTCCTGTTTTAGCAATATGAAATGCTTTCTTTATTATGTAAGCTAAATCTTTCACATCTTTTATAAGAAAATTATCTTTTGTGCATGATCTTGTCATACCTACAATATCCGCTTCCTGAAAAGCGTCATTTCCTATCAATTGAGTAGGCACCTGACCTGTAAAAACAACCAGAGGTATTGAATCCATATAAGCTGTTGCAATACCTGTTATGCTATTTGTGGCGCCTGGTCCGCTTGTTAACAGTGCAACTCCAACCTTTCCCGTGCTTCTTGAATAACCGTCTGCAGCATGCACGGCAGCTTGTTCATGCCTCGTTAGAATAAATTCGATATCCTTCTGCCTGTAAAGAGCATCGTGCAAATCTATTATGGCTCCTCCCGGTATGCCAAAAATATGTTTAACGCCCTCAATTTTTAGGCTTTCGATAAAAATTTCAGAACCTGTAAGCTTCATTTCCCCCCCTCTTACCTTAAAAATAAAGGTATAAATTTTTGAAAAATTACCAAATGCAAAAATAAAAATTGAGTCTAAAAAGTAAAATTTAATCGGTCATTGTATATATTTTTAAAATTAAATCAAGCAAAAAATTTGCAATAGGGTAGATAGCTACAAAAAATTTGCAACAATAGTGCTCTGCAACATATTTTTATTGAAAATTCCTTTTGCTTTAGTGACATATACCGTATATTTTATCTATAAAACTCTCTTAAAAAACTGCTACTAAAAATGCGTGATAGGCATATCTCTATCAGGAACTTTATAAGAAATTATACATTGTAGAGATAACCCTATCTTTAAGAAGATTTAGAAGAACGGCATCTCATAATAAGTTAATAAATACAAAAAATTAGAAACTGCTTGATTTTCTACCACCTATACAATATTATACTTAAAAATTCTTGGAGGGTAACTGCTGACAATGGATTTAAATGAAGAGATTAAACTCTTAAAAAATAAAAAAAATGCCATTATACTTGCTCACTATTATGAAAGAGATGAAATCCAGGACATTGCTGATATTATAGGTGATTCTTTGGCATTAGCTCAGGAGGCGGCAAAGACGGATGCGGATATTATTGTTTTTTGCGGTGTTAAGTTTATGGCTGAAACCGCAAAAATACTCTCACCAAAGAAAAAGGTTCTGCTTCCCGTTAAAGACGCAGGGTGTCCTATGGCTGATATGGCTAATAAAGAGTCTGTTTTAAAAAAGAAAGAAGAGCTTAACAATCCTGTTGTTGTATCGTATGTAAATACGAACGCAGATGTAAAAAGCGTATCTGATATATGTTGCACTTCGGCAAACGCTATAAATGTTGTTAAAAGTTTGAAAGAAGATAGGGTGCTTTTTGTTCCTGACAAAAACTTAGGCGAATATGTGAAAGAAAATGTCAAGGAAAAAGAGGTTCTTTTATGGGACGGGTATTGTCCTACACATAATGATTTCAGTATTAACAATCTTATGCTGTTAAAGCAGGAACATCCTAACGCAAAAGTTGCAGTTCATCCTGAATCACCTAAGAAGGTTCGTGATGCTGCGGATTTTATCGGCTCAACATCCGGAATAATAAACTTTGTCAGAAACAACAGTAATAAGGAGTTTATTATAGGAACGGAGGAAGGTGTGCTTTTTGAAATAAAACGACAAAATAAAGGTAAAGAATTTTACATAATAGGAAAAAGTGCGATATGTGTTAATATGAAAAAAACTCACCTTGAAGATTTGTACAATGCATTAAAATATGAACAATATGAAATTATACTTAACAAAGAAATAGAAAAAAAGGCATTTAAGCCCATAGAAAAAATGATATCAATAAAAAGGAACTAATCTTGAATCCTATATTTTTAGAAAATATTTTTAAATTTTATTTGATGGAAGATGCTTATTTTAGTGATTTATCAACCGATTCTGTTACAAATAATGAAATTAAAACATCTATTATCATGGCTAAGGAAGATTTAATATTATCCGGAGCAATTTTTATTGAACCCCTTTTTAAAATCATAAATGAGAAATTTAGTGTGGAATATCTGCATCAAGACGGAGATTTTGTAAAGAAGGGAGAGGTAATAGCCTCTGTAACGACTAAGGATTACTGCTTACTTTATCTTGAGAGAATATGCTTAAACATTATGCAACGAACAAGCGGAATATCAACAAAGGTGCACAAAATAGCTAAGTTAATTAAAGATTACAATACAAAATTGGTGGATACAAGAAAAACAACACCGGGTTTTAGATTTTTTGAAAAATATGCAGTAAAAATAGGCGGAGGAATAAATCATAGAATGGGTTTATTTGACGCTGTTTTGCTGAAGGATAATCACATAAAAGATTCAGGCGGAATAACCAATGCCGTAAAAAAAGCAAAAGCAAATGCGCCGTTTACGGCTAAGATAGAGGTTGAATGTAGCAATTACAATATGGTTAAGGAAGCAATTGAGAATAATGTAGATATTATAATGCTTGACAATATGGGTATAAATGATATGAAAGATATTATCAAAGAATTTAAAAACAGGGCTATATTTGAAGCATCTGGAAATATTGATGAATCTAATATAGTTGAGGTTGCAAAAACGGGTGTCGATTATGTTTCAATGGGTTCTCTAACTCACCATGCCTGCTGGGTTGATATAAATATGAAAATGGAATGAAAATGAAAGTTGAATTATGCCAGATAAATACCGTTCTCGGGGATATAGACAAAAACCTTAAAAAGATAGAATTTTACATAGAAAAAGCTAAAAATGACGAATGTGATATGGTGGTCTTTCCCGAACTTGCGTTAACGGGATACAATTTAAGGGATCTTGTGTATGATGTTAGTTTAGATGTAAATGACGCTTTTTTAGATATTTTGAAAGAACAAAGTAAGAATATAGATATAGTTTTAGGATATTCTCAAAATGACAAAAATTACTTTTTTAATTCGGCACTCTATTTATCAGAGGGTAAAATCAAATTAAATTATAAGAAAAATTATCTTCCGGATTACGGTATGTTCGAAGAAGGAAGATATTTTTCAAGTGGTAAAAGTATAGAAACCGTAGATACAAAATTCGGCAGAGTAACAATATTAATATGTGAAGATATGTTTCATATATCCGCACAAAATGAAGCACTCGTAAACTCAACGGATATTTTAATAGTATTATCTGCAAGTCCGTTTTGGTCTGATTCAAGAAGCATTAAGCCTGAACTGTGGAAGTCCGTATGTTCAAATTTTGCACAGCTTTCAGGGAGTTATCTGTTTTTTAACAATAGAGCAGGATTTGAGGACGGTGTGGGATTTTTTGGAAATTCTTTTTTCTTAAGTCCCTTTGGTAAAATCATTAAAGAGGCTAAAATGTTTAAAGAAGAGGCTATTATGTGTGATATAGATTTAAACAATTTAAAAAGAGCAAAGTCGTTTATGCCTGTTTTAAAAAATGAGGTTAACTGCAATGATGAATAAACTCAAAATAAATTGTGAAATAGTTGCTGAGTATTTAATTCAATTTGTGCAGGAAGAAGTTCAAAAAACAGGTATAAAAAAAGCCGTTTTCGGATTATCAGGAGGCATAGATTCTTCTCTTGTTGCCTACATTGCAAAGGAAGCCTTAGGAAAAGAAAATGTTTACGGCATAATGATGCCATATAAAAAATCAAGCAAAGAAAGCCTTGAGGATGCCTATAAAGTTGTGGATGATACGGGTATTAACCATAAAGTTTTCGAGATAACGGATATTGCGGACAGTTACATATCAAAATTTGATAAAATAAGTAAATTAAGACAGGGAAATATATTTGCAAGAACAAGAATGGTTACACTGTTCGACCACTCTTCCGAGTTAGGTGCTCTTGTTCTTGGCACAAGCAATAAAACAGAGCTGCTTCTCGGTTACGGAACATGGTACGGCGATATGGCTTCAAGCGTAAATCCAATAGGCGATTTATACAAAAATCAAATATATCAGCTCTCGCGATACTTTTCTCTTCCTGAATCCGTAATAACAAAAAAGCCCTCAGCCGATTTATGGGTTGGTCAAAGCGATGAAGATGAATTGGGGTTTTCGTATGACGATGCAGATGTGATACTCTTCCATCTTTACGATTTAAGATATTCCATTGAAGAGGTTGCCGAGTTGGGCTTTGATAAAAATCTAATAAACTTAATTGCGGAAAGGGTTAGAAAAAATCAATTCAAAAGAATGCCACCATTGATTGCAAAGGTTAGCAAAAGAACAATAAATATAGATTTTAGGTATCTTAGAGATTGGGGATTATAGAAAATATGGTCAGACTCATAAAGCCTGACCGTCAAAAGCCGTTTAAGAAAGAATCTCTTCTATTGTTACATATTCTCCGACTTTTCCTGTCATCTGCTCAACATCCGTGTTCACAGGAAGTGTTTTTTTACCCGGTCTCCAGTTTGCCGGACAAACTTCACCTGTTTTATATGCGTGTTGCCATGCCTGAATCTGTCTTATAAATTCATTAACATTTCGTCCGACAGACGGGGCTTGCACCTCTTGTGCAACAACTACACCCTCAGGATTTATTAAAAATCTTCCCCTTAGAGCTATTCCTTCAGACTCAATCATAACTCCAAAATCTCTTGACATTTTACCTGTAGGATCGGCTAATATCGTTAATTTCAAGTCCTTTAAAATAGGTTCTGTCTCTGCAAATCTTTTATGTGAGAATTTTGTATCGGTAGAGACTGCTATAACCTCCACGCCCATACCTCTTATCTCTTCATATTTGGCATTCATTGCTGCAATTTCAGTCGGACATACAAATGTAAAATCTGCAGGATAAAAACAGACTACCAGCCACTTATTTTTAAAATCCTCACTTGACACATTTACATAATGACCTGTTTCACCATTATAACCGTCGGCTTTAAATTCCGGCATTTTTTCTAACACTAAAGAAGAACCCATCTTCCACCTCCATTAAAAAATTTTAATTTAATATACATTAAACAACTACAATTGTCAAGAGAAAAAAACTATTATTTAAATATTATTACGAATGCATAGCTATCTCGATTTATCAACACCTACCTTATCGCAAAAACCGTATATAGGACACCTTGTGCAAAAAGGAGATACGGGTTTGCATATATTTTGACCAAAAGGAACGACTAAATCATTGTACTCTATCCAATATTTTTCAGGAAGTATCTCTCTAAGCTTGAATTCGGTCTCTTCAGGATTTTTTGTTTTTAATAAACCTAAACGGTTCGAAATTCTGTGAACATGGATATCTACGCATATGGCAGGTATATCATAGCCCTTTGCAAGAACAAGATTTGCAGTTTTTCTTCCTACATTAGGTAAGCTAAGTAAGTCATCCATCTCCTTTGGAATTTTGGAGTTGTATTTATCAACTATAATTTGAGCCATTTTTTTTAGATTTTTTGCCTTTGTTTTATAAAAACCAACAGGATATATTGCTTTTTGAATTGTTATTTCATCTAAATCTCTAAGGGATTCAATGTTGTTGGCTATTTTAAACAGATTCAAGGATGCCGTGTTTGTTACAGCATCCTTTGTACGAAGACTTAAAACCGTAGAAACGAGTACCTTGTAAGGATCTTTCTCCCTTGCAATCACAGTGACAATAGGTTCTTGAAATCCCTTGTAGGCTTCTCTTAAACTTGTTATGACAGCATCAATATCCTCTATTCTCATAACTTGGGATTAACTTTTATCTTGACTTCTTTTTTAAGTTTGTTGATGAAGTTTTCCATAGCTTCTTGCTCTTTTTGAGACATAAGCTGACCCTTTATTAAATCCTTCTGTTTTTTATAATCTTTTTCATCTATTATTTTGTCGGATATTTGGTAAATATACAACCCGTCACTATCAGAACATTTATTTATGTAACCTTTATTTTTTGCAAATACAGTACTCATAAAACTTTCTTTATATGTGCATTTCATCTGTTTATCCGGTGAAAATTTGGTTAAACCCTTTAACGATTGAGTTTTGAAGTGGAATTTCTTTGCTGCCTGTTTTAAATTTTTAGATTTTAATGCCTCTTCATAAATATCTTGCAATGCCTTTTTTGCAAGTTTTTTAGACATATATTCTACATAATCCTTTTTTACCAAATCCTTAATTTTGTCAAAATGCGGTATATAAGAATTCTTTCTATCACTAATTTTATATATTACATAAGATTCGTCATTTGATTCGCTTGGTCCTAAAAGTTTATTTTTAGAGCTCAGCAAACCTTCTTTAATCATATCTTTTGTAAACGGAGGTTTTACATTTTTAATGTCAAGATATCCGCTCTCTTGAACTTTTAGTCCAAATTGCTCAACAACATTTTTAAAACCCTTCTTAGAATCTCTTATGGCAACAAAAATTTTCTTGGAATCTCTAAAGATATTTTCTTTAGCTTTTTTTGTTTTTAAATAATCTTCAATGCCTTTTTTTACATTTTTAAATTTTCTTATGTATGACTTTTGAATATCTTCAACCTTAGCTATATGATATCCGAATTTGCTTAAAAAAGGTTTAGACATCTTAGATACCTTCAAATTTTTGATTCCGTCCCAAAATTCCTTAACAACCATATTTTTTGTTATGTATCCTATATCACCGCCAACTTTTTTCGTGTACTTGTCAGCTGAATACTTTTTTACAGCATCTTCAAAGCTTATTTTTTTATTCTTAATCTCATCGTATATTTTATAGGCTCTTTTCCTAAAATCAGCCTGTGTTTCATTGTCTTTCTTTTCTATTAAGATATGAGCTGTTTTTATCCTTGTGGGAACTGTAAAATATGAAGGGTGTCGATTATAAAACTTTTTGGTTTCGTTGTCTGATATTTCTATTTTATTTTTTTCGTAATTAAGGTCAACTACCACATATTTAAACTTTAATTTAGTAGGAATTCTAAACTTTTCTTTGTTCTGCTCGTAATATTTTTTTAAAGCAGTCTCTTTTAAATCAACCTTCTTTTCGAATGATTTATAGGGCAAAAACAGATAATTTATGTCTAATTTCGAATAATTCTTTCCGTAATAATCTAAAATTTCCTTATCCGAAACAGAAACCCCTTTTAATATACGATTTTTTAACTTATCTATGTATAAAGATATTCTGATTGACTCTTCATAATTTTTTGGATTTATATTATTCGCCTTCAAAATTGCAAGATATTTATCCCTTGAAAATTGACCGTTAGAATAGAATGCTCTATTTTGTTCAACACTGTTTTCTACATCCTTGTCAGTTACTTTTATGCCCTCCTTCTTGGCCTCGTTTAAAAGAAGCGTTCTTTCAATCAATGTATCAATGGTTTTTTGTTTAATATTCAATTTTTTTATGTCATCGTCCGTAACATTCCCGCCCTTTATTTGAGTCAAAAGACGCATATAAAATTTTGATATGTTATTATACGTTTCTTCATACTCAGGCATACTAATTTTTGTTTTACCCACTTCTATAGCGGTGTTCCCACCCATTTTAAAAGGGCCTGAAACGAAAAGATATGCACCGCCCAACACAAAAGCCGCAACTGCAATCCATAAAAATATTGAGAATTTTTTTATGTTGTTTCTAAAGTAACCAAGCATACGAATACTCCTTTAACCTAAAAATTTTTCGACATTATACATTTTATATCCCTTTTTATCAAATAATCTTGCATATTTTCTTAACGGGAAGGCCTGTAATTGTTGCTATATCTCCCTGCTTAATCTCTAAGAATTTAGAAGCGGACCCCTGAATTGCATAACCTCCCGATCTGTTTATATATTCTTTGGTGTCAAGGTATCTTTCTATGCTTTCATCATTGATATTTTTCATATATATCGTGGCATAATCTGAAAAAAATATATAGTTATAGCTATCTAAAATCGTCACAGCCGTAATGCAGTAATGGATATTGCCTCTTAATCTACTAAATATCTCAAAAGCGTCTTTTCTGTCTTTTGGTTTTCCTATTATCTCGTTCTGAAAAACAATAACGGTATCTGCCGATATAACTTTTACGCCGCTTCTTACAAATCGTTCGGCTTTTAAATAGGTGATTCTTTTTAGATAACCGTTTATGCCTTCGTCTCTATTTCTCTTTTCGTTAATTCTTGGTTTTTTAACAACTGCATTTCTTATGCATTTTTTTATAAGTTTTCTTCTTGCCGGCGAGGAACTTGCAAGCACTATCATTCAAACACCTCTTTCCTTATCCTGCATACATTATGTTTATAAAACATTATTTTATCTTTTAACCCTTTTTCTTCGGTTAAAAATTCCAGAATTTCCATATCTTTTTCGCTTAACTGCGAACCTTTGGAAAATAATCTGAAAGTATTTAAAATTCTTGAGTAGAACAGGTATGCTTCCTTTAAAAATTCACTACTTTCTTTACTTAAAATATTCTTCTTTTCGATTTCATCAAGCATATCCGCAGTTGATAGCGCAAGCAAAATACATCCGTTTTTAAAACATAGATATTGACTTAAAAAATCTATATCGGTAATGCCGCCTGAAAAGCTTTTTATGTCTAAACCTTTGCCCTTTACATCTTCGATTTTCTTTTTCATATTGTATATATCTTCTTTTGAGGGATGATTCGAAAAAATAAAATTCTCATAAATATTCTGCAGTTTTTTTGTGTTATACCCTGCATAAACTATTTTCGATTTTTGTGCTGCCTGTTTTTCCCAACTTTGAGCATTGTTAATAAAATAATCTTCGAGATAATTTTCATCAACAACGATTAAACCCTTATTCCCATACGGTCTTAATCTTAAATCTACTTCGTAAAATCTGCCAAGTTCCTTCACTATTTTTTGAACAATGGATGTGTATTTGTATGAATCGTTTTTGGCAACAAAGACAATATCCAAATCGCTTCCCACAAAAAGTTCGCGAACGGCAAGTTTTCCATAGGCTACAATGGATAATGTTTTATCCTTGTCATATTTCTTTGCCGTTAACCTAATGATTTTTTCTGCAAATTCGCTTATCGGTTTTAATATTTTTAAGCTGTAATCTTTTTTATTGAGTAGTGCCGACGATGTTAAAAGCTCAACCCTATCCTTGCTTGTTAATTCAATTCTATCTACACTACTTAAATTCAATATATCCTCAAAAAATTCCGCATTCTTTGATATCTTTTCGCCGTAGCCTATTGAGAGTAATTTTACAAGGGTTCTAAAGATTTCTTTATTATCAAACAATGTTGCAATATATGTAGGATTAATCATACCTATCCCTATTACAAAATTCTCGAACAGTGCAGGAATCTTAACAAATCTAAATGAATAATCAAAAATCTCTTGTATAATTTTTTTATCTATTTTCTTAGCTATGTACTTTTTTACACTTGAAACAATAATATTTGCCACATTGTAGTGATTTTTTATATCGTGTTCCTGCAAAAATCCATCAATATCATCAATCATACTAAGAGCCGGAAATTTATCATCCGTAATAAAAATATCTTTAAATATTTTATGCACTCTATCTGTCAAAATAGAATACTTTTTTAAAAAACCGTCAAAAGACATATCTACCTTTTTTGCAAGAATAGTTAGTTCTTCCTTTTCTTTGGGGAGTTTTTGGGTCTGCTGTTCGTCAAGCAACTGAAGTTTATGCTCAATTTTTCTTAAAAATATGTAGCTTTCAATAAGAACTTTTACGGAATCTTTTGATAGTAATCCAAGCTTATCTATTATGTATAAAACATCAATTGTGCCTTTATGTTGAAGTTCACTATGTTTTCCACCATAAAGTAACTGAAAATAGTTGCATATAAATTCTATTTCTCTTATACCGCCAACACCCTTTTTAATATCCATTTTTTCAGATTTGATAAATTCACTTTCTTTATATCTGTTGTATTTTCTGATTTTAAAGATTAAAGAACGAATTTCTTCCACATATTTAATATCTATAGATTTTTTGTACACAAAAGGTTTAATGTTTTCTATAAAATCAAAACCGAGATTGAGATTTCCGGCAACAGGATATGCTTTTACAAGAGCCATTTTTTCCCATATCTGACCGAAAGTTGAGTAGTAATTTTCATATTCGTCAATAGTTAAGGAAAGCGGAGAGGAGACTCCGCCAGGTCTCAATCTTGTATCAACTCTATAGACAAAGCCTCCTGCTTTATTGTCATTTAAAATTGATACAAGGGTTTGCGCCAAACGATTGTAGTATTCACCAAACTCATTTTCTTTATGCACAAAAAGCAAATCTATATCAGAGGAAAAATTAAGCTCTCCGTTTCCGAGTTTGCCCATACCTATTACGGAAAAACCGTTTTTTATATATTTGTATCGTTTTTCTATCTTTTCTTTGGCAACATCCAAAGCAGCTTCAGTTAAGGCAGATGCAAGATTTGAAATTTCCTTTAGCGTATCTTTAAAATCACACGCTTTTATAATTTCTCTTACAGCTATTCTTAAATATTCTTTTTTTCTATATTCTCTTAAAATATACTCTTTTTGTTCACTGTTTTTTGCCAAATTAATATGTTTTTTTACATCTTTATAATATTTATCTCTATTTTTATTGGTACTCATTGTTTCGTTTTCAATCAGCCAGAATATATTTTCAGGATTAGAAACAAGGTATATTGACATACTGTTAGATTGTGAAAAAACACCAAAAAGAATTTTGCCTATTGTATCAAACGAACCTATAAGTTCGAATATAGTTGATTTTGAGGTCAAATTTTTTAAAAAATCATCAAAATAGGAAAAAGCCATATCAGCATCTGCAGACTCGGCAAGATGACTGAATATGGCTTTCTCAGCATACAAAAACTCTCTTAGCAACCTATATTTTGATGTTATGCGCAGTACAATTCTATAAGCTTTATCCCTGTCTTTGAAAATGGATAAAAACTGTTTTAATTCTATATTTTAACTTCCCCTTACATTTTTCATATCAAATTCAATATTCTGCTTAAATCTATCGGTAGATTCAACCTCTTTCTTCTCAGGAATCAAAGGTCCTTTAAAGATAAGCAGAATAGGAGAAGCTATGAATATTGAAGAGTATGTTCCGGAAATTATGCCTACAAGCAGTGCAAATGATAAGCCCTTTAAATCGTGTCCGCCGAATAAATAAAGAGCAAGAACAACAAAAAGAGTTGTTCCGGCGGTTAGAATGGTTCGCGATAGAGTTTCGTTTACACCTTTATTTATTGCATCTGCATTTGAAAGTTTCCTGTTATTGTTAACTTTTTCTCTTATTCTATCAAAAATAACTATCGTATCATTAATAGAATAACCGACAATTGTTAAAATTGCCGCAACAACATCTAATGTAAACTCATATCCAAACAGGGATAAGAAACCCACAGTTATCAAAACATCGTGAGTTAATGCAGCTATTGCGCCCAATGCAAATCTGTATTGAAAGCGAATACTAATGTAAATCAATATTGCAAAAAGAGCTATAATTGTTGCCTCAATGCCCTTGTCTTTGAACTCCTTACCTATTTTAGGTCCAACCATATCAACCTTCAGAATGGTATAGGAGTTTTTAAATTTTTTATCCAAACTTGTTTTTAGTTCATCCTCAATGTTTTTTGTTGTGGATGATGTCGAAGCTTTTGTGTACATAATAAATTCTTGATTTGTCTTGCCAAAGCTCTGGATTTTTGAATCTTTAAAAGACGGCGAAAGCTTTATAGCGTTTCTTAAATCTACAACCTTTACAGGCTTGTTGAATTGAACCTCTATTGAAGTTCCACCCTTAAATTCTATACCAAGCTTAGGTCCTCCTTGAACAACCAAACTTGCTATACCTACAGCTATAACTAAGAGAGAAATAACTATAGCTATCTTAAATTTAGATACAAAATCTATAAATACATCCGGTTTTATTATTCTAATCATTGCATTTCACCTCAAATACTGAGCTTTTTAGGTTTAAATTTTTCTAATACTATATCAAATACAGTCTTTGTGAATGTTACGGCTGTAAACATATTTGCCAAAAGACCTATTGACATAGTGACCGCAAATCCTTTAATAGAGCCTGTTCCAAATTGATAGAGAATTAAGGCAACTATCAAAGTCGTTATATTAGCATCGAGTATGGTGATAAATGCCCTTGAATAACCTGTATTAACAGCATCATGTATACTTCTTCCTATATTTAGTTCTTCCCTGATTCTTTCATATATCAATACACTTGCATCAACAGACATTCCGACTGTTAAAGCTATTCCCGCAATTCCCGGTAGTGTAAGAGTGGCATGAAACATAGCAAGTGCACCCAATATAATAAGAACATTGATTGTCATAGCAAAATCAGCCAAGAGCCCTGAAAGTCCATAGTAGAATATCATAAATATAATAACCGCAACGGCTCCTATAACCATTGCTTTTGTGCCTTTTTCTATCGATATTTTACCGAGAGAGGGTCCGATTGTTACCTTTTGAAGAACCTTAACCGGTGCTGGAAGCGAACCACTTCTTAAAACTATAGCTAAATCGTGAGCTTCGACTTCGCTGAAATTTCCCGTAATTTGACCTCTTCCTCCGCCTATTCTACTTTGGATAACAGGAGCGGAATATATTGTATCATCCAAAACTATAGCAAGTCTTTTCCCTATATGTCTTGCCGTAAAGTCTGCAAATATTTTAGCACCTTCAGAATTTAGCTCAAATGATACATAAGGTTGAGACAGAGTGCCCCCAAACCTCACAACGGCTTTTGTAATCATATCCCCTGTAATAACCGTATCTTTTTTTACGAGAAAAGGAACTTTTGAAATTTCGCCTGTAGTGGGGTCTCTTTTAATTTCATACAGAAGCTCGTCGTCTATAGGTACATCACCGCTTAGAGCATCATCTATACTTGCTTTTTCATCAACAAGATGCAACTCAAGCCTTGCTGTTTTCCCTATAAGTCTTACAGCTCTGTTTGCATCTTTAATACCGGGGAGCTCAACCACTATGTTGCTATTACCCGATTTTACTATTGTGGGTTCAGCCACACCAAACTGATCAACCCTATTTCTTATAACATTTATAGCCTGCTCTACCGCCTCTTTTTTGATTTTTTCAACTATTTTTTCTTTAAGCTGAATTTTTATAGGTAGGTCTTCCGATATGAGCTTATAGTTAGGTAGAGTAGTTGAGATAAGATCCAAAGCCCTATCTTTGTCATTTTTATCTATCAAGCTAACCGTAATGGTAAAGTCTTTATCAGACACAAGCACCTTA